>NZ_JAULSJ010000015.1:0-107750 GCF_030518295.1 Chryseobacterium urinae
AACTCTCGTTTTCAGTGGGGCAAAGATAGAGACTTTAACCTTCTTCTACCAAATATATTTAACATAATATTTACACTGGAATGCTTATTGTGGGTAAATTTATATCATAAAACACTGGTTTATTTATGTTTATATGGGTATTCACAGTTTTCCACATTAATCGATTTGATATTTTTAGTTCTGGAAAAACCGTTGAACGGGCAGTGAAATCATGGAAAAAGACGAAAATATTGAGTTCTGAAGAAAAATTCTATTGGATTGAATGGGAAAATGGAGGGTTTGAGGAAGTGTTGGAGAGAAAGGAGTTTGTGGGGAAAAAGAGTTAAATAGGAAAAGTATATTTAAAAAGTGAGGTATTGACTTTTGAGATCGTCTCTTTTCTTTATTATATATGTATTTAAAAATCCAGTATAAGAGAATCTCTTGAGGCACCTACAAATGAAAAGTCTGTCGGTATCTTAGTAAGGCTTCTGAAATTCCTAGCCCCGATAGAAACGGCATCCTTTTGGGTTGCGGGCGGAGCGAAGCGGAGCCCGTAACCCAAAAGATACAGTGGATAGCGGGAAATAGCTTCTTACAAAAAGAAAGAAAAGTATAGATTTAGAAGGTCTTTAAAACAACCGTGATATTTCCTGAGATTTAATAGCCGTTTTCTGACCGCAATAATAACGGAAATATTTTTCGAAATTAAAGAAATCGCTTTTCTAAGAACTTATATATATAGTAGCCGATGAGACAACCAAAGGTGTCTGCCACAATATCTAAAGTTTCCATTGATCTTCCCAATCCCATTTCTTCCTGAAGGATCTCGGTAAGAAATGCATACAGCAGAATGATCTGGATGAAATAGTAAAATCTGATTTTTGGAAAAGCGGCAATGAAGAAAAAACCTAATGCCGCAAAAATGCTTAGATGCAAAATCTTGTCAATACCGCTGAACATAAACCAATACTCATGGTTTTCTTCTCCCGGTCTGAGAAGCATATAAGTAAGAAATGCCCAATAAATGGGCAATATCTTACTGAATATTTTTGAAATCTTATCCAATGATTGCCTGATATTCTTCCGCAGAAAGTAATTCTGAATGATCTGCACCTTCAGCAACTTCTAATTTGATGATCCATCCGTTCCCATAAGGATCTGAATTTAACAATTCCGGCTGGTCTTCCAATTCTGAGTTGAATTCGATCACTTTTCCTGAGATAGGCAAGAATAGATCTGAAACTGTTTTTACAGCTTCTACACTTCCGAAAACCGCACCTCCTTCAAGATCATCATCTACAGTGTCTACATCTACATAAACGATATCTCCCAGCTCTCCCTGTGCGAAGTCTGTAATACCGATTGTAGCAACATTTCCTTCAATCTTGATCCATTCGTGATCTTTCGTGTACTTTAATTCTGATGGTGTGTTCATTTTTAATTTTTTATTTGTACAAATGTATTCAAAATTCCAGAAGGTTCAAATATCGGATATAAAAAATGTCCCTCAAAAACTGAGGGACATTTAAATTTATTTTCGTTCTAATTAGAAACCGCCTGAGTCTCCGAATGTAAACGTGGCAGAAATACCTGCTCTGATTGTTGACAGCGGGAAGGCTGTTGAGATTTTATATTTAGAAGTCATCTGCTCATAGAATACTCTAAGATTAAGGTTCTGTGATACATTATAATCTGCTGAAACTTTAATGTTCATCAATCTCTGACCTCCTGTAACCTGAGAATCATCCAGTAAAATGTTGGTGATGCTCGTTTTGCTGTCTCTCAGCGAGAAATCTCCTCTGATGTTCAGGTCACTTCCTTTTGCTTTTCCTCGTCCTCTCACATTCGTCATTCCTAATCTGAAGTTTCTGATGATATATCCTACTCTCACAACATATTCGCTGTTTGAATCTTCTGTTAAGGTATGGTTTACTAATCCGAGTAACAATGTTCTTAATCTGTTGTACTGAATACCCAACTGAATATTATTTCTCATCGTCATGTCTACTCCGATCAAAGGTGAGAAGTTTTCTACGTAACCTACCTGAGCAAAAGTGAACGGATTGATATAATCATCATTAATATCTCTCTGCGTTGCATCGTAAGCATTAAGACTGTTGAAATAATCGATACTCGACTGAATTCCTGTTGCTGTATAAGTCGCCTGATAAGAATGTAAAAGATCAAACTTTGAGAACTGTGCGTTGATGATCGGGATATTTCTCAACCCTGAATAAGTGATCTTCCAGTTTGGAATCGGAAGTCCTGCTTTTTTAGGGTTCGTCATTTCTTTTACTGTTTTTCCTTCCACCGCAGCTCTGAATGCAGGAATCAAAATATAGGCATTTGAAATTCCATAACCGTCTTTGAATCCGTTCGGCTCTAAAGCACCCAGTTTCTGCTGAGATAAAGCCTGTGCATTCTGTCTGATTGCCTGATAAATTGCCGCTCCGTCTTTAAATGCCGTCTTCAACAAGACCACCGAGTTGGAGTAGGTTACCAAATCATTTGCAAATGTATAGTTCGGATTGGCAACTCCCGTATTCGGATCTCTGTAATTAAATCCTGTATGGGTAAAGTTTCGGTTGTAATTATGCAGTGCACTGATGTCTATTCTGAGATCGTTCATCGGCATAACCTGCAAATTAGCCCGCAGCTCGCGTGTCGACATTCGTACATAAGGATCTGTCATAAATTCGGAATCACTTACCCATCCGTTTTCCATTACCGTTCTTCTGATGTCTGCCTGAGAACCGAAAAGGAATCCGATGGTTGGACCTCCCAAAGTCTGTCCGTAACCATACCAGTTCGGAGCCGATAATAATCCAGGAAGCACTGTTCCATTATTTTCAGAATAATTGATATCTAACTGCTTCATGGAGGTTAACAAATACGCCATGCTCTGAAGCGGAGTCAGTCTGTTTTTAAACTTATATCTTTTATAAGCATATCTGTTTTTCTCCCACTGCTGCGTATATGCATTGTTTAAGGAATCTATTTCCTGTTTACGTTTCTGCAATTTTGCCGAAATATTTTTGAAATACTTAAACTGTCCAAAGAACTTGGTGAAATCTGCCGTTCCGGTTGCCTGAATGACATTTGTATTCTGACCGATTGAACCTAAGCTTCCGTCCGGACTTGCCAGTAACACGGTAGATCTTGCATTCCAGTTGTAGGTAAATCCGTAACCTAATTCCGCATCGATGAAATCGAGATATGGCAGATACTGGAATGGTAATTTATAGTTCAACTGAACTCTGTGGTTATATAGTACAGGTCTACCCGCTCTTAATACATTTCCGAAAATAGAACTGTTGTCCATTGTATTAACGTCCACATTGTCATTCAATGTTCTGGTTGCCGAGTTAATTTCCAGTTTTAAAGATTTGGTAAAATTAAATCCTAAACCATATTGCCATCCGAAATAGAAGTTTCTGTTTTTAATCGCTGCAAAGTCATCCCCATAGTTTCCTGTAAGGATGGCATCGATATTTCTAAACTGCAACTCGTTGTAATTTCTGTCGATTTCTGTTCTGAAAGAGAATCTTGTAGGAACAGGATTAAAGTTAAATTCTTTTACCCATCTCAGATATTTCGTAGACTTCGCCGTATCGCTGATCATTTTATTGAACGGACGGATTACCCAAGGTTTGAATGTGTAGTTGTAATCTACATACCCTCTCAGATACTGTCTGTAATTTTTCTTGGTATAAATATCTCTATAATAATCGTCGTTGTAAACCGCCGTTACCGATACGTTTTCGATATCGTAGAACTTAGGTTTCCTATTCGGATTCATTCTTTCTTTATGCATATTCACAACACCGATACTTCTTTGCTGTGTATAAGTTCTTGCTACTTTTTTAAGCTGCTCTTTGTTTGCTGCTTTCTTAAACTCAACATCCGTATCCAGAGGATTGTATTTCGGATCTTCAATAGTCTGCGAATAAGAATAGTTTACCGGAATTTTAACTCCTGTTTTTTCAGGTAAAAATTTATCTACATTTACTGCGGTATTGATGCTGAATGCAGACTGAGTCGACTGGTTTCTCTCGGCTGGTTTAGAATCAATGTTTCCAAATCCTACTGAAGTATAAGAAGCACTTGTATTCACGGTTGCAAAGTCTCCAAGGTTGAAGTTTAAGCTGGCGTTTCCTGCATACCCTCCGTCGTTTTCTATTTCGGAAAGACGGATTTCGTTTACCCAAAGAATTCTGTCGAGCGCTACGGATCCGGAAGACCCTCTATCAAAACCGTTTCTGACACCAATCATGATGGTTGTAATATTTCCTAAGCTTGGACGTCCCTTGATGTAAAGACTTTTAAAAGTATTCCCCGGATCAAAAACCTCATCTTTTAATCTTTGTACAATTTGCGTAGGGTGATTTTTATCTCTTCTTATTTTAGCATCAACAAAATCCTGAATATTTAAATCCACATCATTTTCCATCGGCCAGATTTCCATAGAAGCCGTTGCGTTCGCTGGAGTAATCTTTAATGAGGATTCATATTCGTAGTAGTTATCCGTAGCATCACTACCCAAACGGATGAAGAATTTAGTTTTCGGATCAATTTGCCCAATATTCAAATCAGAGTTTTTAGGATCATGAGCATGTACAAAAAGTTTTAATTTTTTGTATCTTCTCATATCCAGAGAAGTATTTTTAAATACACCTCTTGCTTCAGATGGAGCAAGGGATGTCGTTTTTAAATATAAAGAAGCTTCATTCTGTCTTTGTGCACCTGCATTACCGCTTAAAATCTGTCTGTCGATTCCCGGAGGCAGAACGTAAGGTGGCTGATTCAGTGCATTTTCTTCAATATTTACACTTCCCACTTCGAAGTTATTGTTGTCTGCAGGAGATGTTCCTTCATCTGTCGCACCAGAATTACCGGTTGTGGCAATATTTTTAGGATATTTTCTCCAGTCTGATCTCACCAAATCCATGGTTCCGAATCTTAACGTTGAAGTCTGGTCGAAACCTGTTAATAATAATCTTGCAAATCTTACATTATTCAAAATAGAAGCATCATGATCTCCTGCCGTATTTACGTACTGGGAAACCGGAATTCTGAACAAATACCATTTTACCTGAGAAGTCTGCCCATTCTGGAATGATGCCTGAACTGTTTTAACGTCTACGATATTATTCTGTCCTAAAGTAAGGCTTCCCGGCGTTAAGCTTACCTCATACTGGTTGTAGCTTTCTGTCTGATCTAAGTTGTAATCCTTATTAATATCTTCCGCATCCGGGGTCTGTGAAGCCACTTCTAAAGAATTGCTCTGAGAGTTCCCTTCCGGATTTCTGAAATACTTGTATCGCTGAACCAAAGATGATGCCTGAGTTCCTGTGAACTTTTCAGACATATAGAATACAAAATCATCTACTGCAGGATCGGAAACATTGGTAACCGGATTGATAAATGTATTTCCGAACAATGCCGCTTCCTGATCCGAACTTAAACCGTCATACCCCAAATCCTGAGCGGTTCTGTCTGCTCCTTCACTTGAGAATGCATAAAGAATCGGTGGCTGCTTTGGCTGTGTTCCCCAGTTTGAAGCCGTAGTAGTAGACGGAGCTGAAGGCGTTGGCAATCCGTTTTCGTACTGCATCTGTCCGTCTTTCAGAATATCTTCCGAAACGTTTCCTAAATGCAGTAAAAGTTTTGGATTGGTACCCAAAGTATTTCCGTCCGCATAAGGATCCATCATCCAGAATTCAACATATTCGATGTTTGAATTCACGAAATTGGAAACGCTGATCGGTCTCATGATTCCCGCCCATCTCTGTGCGGTTGTTTCTGTAGCCGGATTGGAATTGTAAGGCCCTTTCTCTGCCGGATAATACGAAATATCAAATGTATTCGTATACGTCTGTTCTCCTGCTACGAAATCTCTGTTGTTAAAAATTTCTGAGAACTGAACCCTTCTTGAAGCGTGATTGGAAACCGACTGCGGCGTGATTCCTGTCGGAGCTTTTCCTCCCACACCGTAAAATCTCGGATCGATATTATACCATGACAGCAAACCTCTTCCATAGCCTTCTGTTATGTCGTTATTTTTTCCAGCTCCTTGAAATACCAAATCAGATTGATTTTTTTCTGGCTTTGAAGCTAAACTCCACGCTGTAGGTTCTTTTAAAGTAATTTTTGAAGTGGTCTGTTCAAAATCATCAATATAAGACTGGTCGTTGATCCCTTTATTTAACCCTGGAAGTAAATAAGCTGCCTCCATTTTGAAATTCAGATTGGAAGGTGCTTCTGTATTTACCAAAGGTATTTTATCTGTTAATCTCGTAAGGAACGGAAGCTGATTGTTGTACATCAAATTGATTCCTGCCATTGTATTATTAACAGCTTCCTGACCATAGTTTACTTTTTGAGTAAGCGGAGATTCGGAATAGTTTACAACGGTTCCTCCCAAGATAAAGTTTTCATTGAATCTTCTTTCTAAATTCAATCCCATGAATCTCTTTCTTTGGGTATTGAATGTTAACTGGTTTTCCAGTGAAATATTAATTGCCTGCCCGGATTGTTTTACCTGCTCATTGATGATGGTAACGGTTCCCAACATATAATCTACGGTGTAGTCTATGCCTTCCGTAAGCTGAACTCCGTTCGCAGAAACTTTTACGGAACCTTGAGGAACGTTAACTGCTCCCAGAGAAATTCCCTGTCCCTGAACGCCTTTGTAACGACCTTCGATGGTATAACGCTGTGCCAAGTTACTTGATGTAGCAACCTGTTTTTGCTGGCTGTACAGATCTGAGAACACGTACTGTGGATCGTTACTTCCGATGACATTCTGGATATAGTTTCCAAATGGCTGAACTTTAGTAAAGATCACTCTTCCTGTTTCCGGACGTATGGTAATTCCGTTAACAAAGTCGAAAATACCGTCTCCTGTTGAAGTTCCGTTGTTCTGTAAATCTCCGTTCGCATTCAGTCTGTCCCAGTTTAATAATTTAATTAATGGAACATTGTTTACCTGTGGATTATTGGCAACCGGAAGATAATTTACTTTACCTCCGGATTGTGGATCTCTGTATAATACGTTCAGGATGAATCCGTCCTGATTAACCTGTCCTGCATCCAGAGAATAGATGTTTTTCATCATCAGATTCCACATTGGCGAAGTTGTTTTTACTGTTGTATTCGGCTTCAGAAGTTTCGCCATTAAAACCGTACTTTCCTCAGAGAATTCTCCGACTTTGTACACCTGATTGCTTCCGTTCACCGTGTAGGAGAAAGAAACCGCCAAAAGCTGATTATCGTTCAGTTTCTGGTTTAATGAAATGTATCCTAACTGCGGTTGTAAGGTATATTCGTTGGTATTTAATCTTCTTGCTTTTTTATTGAAGATAAAGTGTTCACCATCCTGATAAACTTCTGTTGTTCCTGTCGCAACAGGAAGGTTCTGCCCTTTGATGGCATTGTATGCGGTACTCGCATCTCTTAAACCCGGTAATCCGTTGATCGTGGAATACAGGTTGAAACCCGGTTGATTATTATCCGGAAGAACTCCCGGAGCGTCCCCCAAATCTCTGATCCCGACAATACTTTTCTGGTACTGCAAGTTGCTGTTTCCCTGATCCAGAACCCAGACTTCCAATCTTGTAATGCTGATCTTCGAATTGATCTGAGGATAATTTAATAAAGCGCCGTCATATTTATCTAAGAAATAATGTCCTAAAAAGTAGTGTTGGTTGTCTTCGTAATCAATTGCATTTAATTTAAATGTATTCATGACACCGCCACCCTGAACCGTAATATTCCTTGCTTCACCCTGTTGTTGGGAAAGTACGACTGTTCCGAAGGTTTTACCTAACTGAAATTCTGTTTTAACCCCGAATAAAGACTGTGAACCACGGATGAGACTGGTGGAAAGCGGCATATTAACGTTACCGAATTCTACTCTTTTGATGATTTTGTCCTCTCCTCCTGCACTTGGCTTATCTACATCCTGCAAACCTTTCTGCTGAAGGTCTTTCCAGCTTCCTTTTGCCTGCCAGACGAGATTCATTCTGTTCTCAAATGCGAAACCGCTCTGGGTGTCATAATTGGCTTTTAACTGAAGATTTTCTCCCACTTTCCCCAACAAACCAAGCTGAATTCTCTGGTCGATATCAAACGTAAAACTCTTTCTGTTTTGCGGTAAAATCAATGGATTATCAATCTTCTGATACAATCCGGCTAAATCGAAAGAAGCATACCCGGAAGGAATTATTTCGATTTTATTGCTTCCGAAAATGGTTTCAAAAAGCCTGTTGTTGATCTGTAATGAAGGAATTAAACCTTTTCTCGCCGCATCGCTTTTATCTTTCCGGAACATGAGGCTGTAACGGTCTGATTTTTCTTTATAGTAAGCCTTTGTCTGCGCTTCCATCATGAATTCTTTGTAATCTTCCGGAGACATCGCAGTCGGCTGTCCTGTTATGGTATTTCCTACTTTAGGATATACGAAATACATTCCTGTTTTTATATCGTAGTAGGCTTCATACTGTGTAGGATCTGCCAACTGATAATCTTTTTTGATAATTGCGGTATCGCTTACCTTTGCTGCAGGCCGTCTTTGTGCAAATGTAAATGTAGACACAAGCAAAAACGACAAGAACAGAATTATATTGAAATATTTATTATTCGCCACCAAATGTTAAATGTTTTTTAAAATTTGTTTTACCAACTCTTCTACTGAAATATTAGGATCCTGCTTCATGATTTTATCCGCAAGTTTCTCGCTCATTCGCTTAGGAATGCCCAAAACTTCTAATGCAGATAACGATTCTTCCTTGATTTTATTATTTGCAAACGTGGAAATGTTTTCTTCGGGATTGCTGAATTTCTGTACTTTATCCTTAAGATCCACAATGATTCTTTCGGCTGTTTTTGCCCCGATTCCTTTGGCTTTCTGAATAAGTGCGCTGTTTTTTGAGAGGATTGCCGAAGCGATCTCATCAAGACTTAAAGTAGACAGTAAAATAAGTGCTGAAACAGCTCCTACTCCATTAACGCTTATTAACAGATTGAACATATCTTTCTCTGAACGAGTGTTAAATCCGAATAGCAAATGAGCGTCTTCCCTGATGATCTGCTGAATAAAAAGAAAAGTTTCTTTATTGGTTGTGAGGGTTTGTGAGGTCATTAAACTGATACCTACATAGTAACCAACTCCTTGTACGTTGATTACTGCGTAAGTAGGCGTAAGTTCCTGAACAATGCCTTGAAGTGAAAATATCATTATTAATTTTTATAACTCCCAAATATAGTAATTTAAACTAAGTTATGTTTTCATTTCACGCGCGAATGATTTTTAACTTAATTTTTAACTGTAAATGCAATAATTTCTCAAAAAAACGAAACCTATCCAAATGGACAGGTTTCATTTTCTTACTTTAATTTTACAAAAATCTACACCGGATTTATATCCAGACACATGCTGATGTTGCAGGCTCCGTTTACGCAGGTGGGTGTACATCCTACCAAACATAACTGTCCCTGAGAAGGAAGGCAGTAATACCCTCCGTCCGGAGACTGCAATGGCTTTCCTCCGGGTCCGCCTCCTGCAATCTGTCTTAAATTTTCTCTTGAAAGTTTTTTGAAATTTTTCATAATGTAATTTTTGGTTCTCCTAAAGTATTTAATTTATCTACCTGTTGAACAGATATTTAAATAATTAATTCTGAAAATGTATTTTACAATTTATTTTACCCCTAGAAAATTTAGTATTCATAGGTATTTCAAAAGATTTTCAAAATACAAATTTACCTGTCCTAATATCACAAAATTGTGAAATTAGGACGCAAAAAAAAGCAGTACACCGTTATTTTGTGTACTGCTTTCTATCTTAAGAACAGATTTTTTATTATTTCTTATCTTTTTTCTCTCTTCTCTGGGCATCCAGAACGGCAATGGTTGCAAGGTTTACAATCTCATCTACGCTTGAACGCATCTGTAAAACGTGAACTGGCTGTTTCAGACCCATCAAAATTGGTCCTATTACCTGTGCTACTTTCATTCCTCTGATGATCTTGTAGGATAGGTTGGCGCTTTCAAGATTCGGGAAAATGAATGTATTGGCAGGCGTTGTTCCTAATTTTGAGAATGGATAATCGCTTAAGTGATCTGAATTCATCGCAAAATCCGGCTGAATTTCTCCGTCCACGATCATTTTCGGATATTTTTCGTGAAGGATGCTTACTGCTTTTGCTACTTTCTTTGAAGTTTCGGAGATGGCTGCAAAGTTTTCAAATCCAAGCATGGCGATTCTCGGTTCGATGGCAAAAGATTTTACGGTAAATTCTGCCATTTTAGCAATATTTACCAAATCTTCCGCTGTAGGATTCTGATTGATGGAGGTATCTGCAAAGAAAATTGGTTTCTTTTCAGACAAAATCATCATCATTGCTGCTACTTTATCAACCCCTTTATCTTTTTCAATTACTTCTAAAACAGGTCTTAGAACAGAAGTATAGTTTTTAGAGAAACCAACGATTAATCCATCTGTATCGCCATGTTTCAGCATCAAAGGACCGAAATAATCTCTCTGGCGAACGAATCTTTTTGCTTTGTATTCGTTCATTCCCTTTCTCTGGCGAAGTTTCCAAAGTGTTTCTCTGTATTTTTTTCTGTTTTCTTTCTGATCGTCGTCGCTTGGATCAATAATCGGAATATCAAGATTGATCCCGAAATGTTCCATCTGCTCCTTAATGTATTTTTTATTTCCTAAAAGACTCGGATAGGCAATTCCTTCTTCATATAGAATCTGTGCCGCTTTCAGAACGTTGTATTCTTCCGCATTTCCTAAAGTAATTCTTTTCGGATTGGCTTTTGCACGGTTCTGCATCATTCTTACCAGCTTCTCGTCTCTTCCCATTCTGTCGAGAAGGCTGTTTTCGTATTCTTCGAAATCGGTGATTGTCTTTCTGGCAATTCCGCTTTCTACAGCAGCTTTTGCTACCGCACTGGATACTTTTGTAATTAAACGGTTATCAAATGGTTTTGGAATAAAATATTCTCTTCCGAACTGCAGATTCTGAATGTTATACGCTAAAATTACCGCCTCCGGAACAGGCTCTTTTGCCAGATCTGCAATGGCATGAACAGCCGCCAGTTTCATTGCTTCATTAATTCCTTTTGCCTGAACGTCTAATGCTCCGCGGAAAATATATGGGAAACCAAGAACATTATTAACCTGATTAGGATAATCACTTCTTCCTGTTGCCATGATGACATCTTTGCGGGTTTCAAGGGCTACATTGTACGCAATTTCCGGATCCGGATTTGCCAATGCAAAAACGATAGGATTTTCATTCATGCTCAGCAACATTTCCGGCGTCATTACATTTCCTTTTGATAATCCGACGAAAACGTCTGAACCTTTTACGGCATCTTCCAATGTTTCGATGTCCGTCTGAGCAACAAAATCGATTTTTTCGGGAGTAAGGTTTTCTCTTTTGTGGTTAATCACTCCTTTACTGTCGCACATCAATACGTTTTCTCTTTTCAAACCAAGAGAAATATAAAGATTGGTACATGCAATGGCTGCTGCTCCTGCTCCGTTCACCACCATTTTTACTTCTTCGATCTTTTTATTGGCAATCTGAAGCGAATTGATTAATGCTGCTGCAGAAATGATCGCCGTTCCGTGCTGATCGTCGTGCATCAAAGGAATATCCAGTTCTTCTTTTAGTCTCTGTTCGATATAAAATGCTTCCGGAGCTTTAATATCTTCCAGATTGATTCCTCCAAACGTGGGAGCAATACCTTTTACAATTTCTATGAATTTATCAGGATCTTTTTCGTTGATTTCAATATCGAAAACGTTAATGTCCGCAAAAATTTTGAACAAAAGACCTTTCCCTTCCATTACCGGCTTTGAAGCTTCTGCACCGATATCTCCCAAACCTAAAACTGCGGTACCGTTTGAAATAACAGCTACCAGATTTCCTTTTCCTGTATAATCGTACACCGTTTCGGGCTTATCGTGGATTTCCATACAAGGAACTGCAACCCCCGGAGAATACGCCAATGACAAATCTCTCTGAGATGAGTGTGGTTTTGAAGGGATCACTTCGATCTTACCTTTAGGTTCGGCTTTATGATAGTCTAAAGCCGCCTGATTAAAGTTCTTTTCGTCGCGGTGGGTTTTACTTGACATATAATGAATTTTGTTATTTAATTATAATATATATTGAATGTGGTAGCTTACGAGACTTTCGATAGGCTTCTGAACAATCTGTCCCACATTAAGATTAAGCTCTGCCGCTGCAGAACGTAAAACATCTTCGTAATAATAGGCTATTGATCCGATGAAATTGATCTCGGCATCTTTGGCTTCTACATAAGGAAGCACCTGATAATCGAAAAAATTAAGCATTTCTTCATGCACCATTTTCTGTAAATACGGATGATCTTTTCTTTCCACTACAAATTTGTTGAAATCTGCTAAGTACGCATTGGGTCTTGGAGTGTGATACATGTTTTTCAATGCTTCCTCCACAGTCAGCTTATACGTTTCTTCAAACTCCGATGAGAGATCTGCGGGAAGTTTCTGCATAAAGAATCTTCTTACCAGTTGTTTACCGATTGCGCTTCCGCTTCCTTCGTCTCCTACAAGAAATCCGAGAGAAGGCAACTGAATCTTAATGGTTTCTCCGTTAAAATAGCAAGAATTGGAACCGGTTCCCAAAATACAGACAATGGCGGGCTTTCCTCTGTAAGCGGCATAAGCTGCTGCTGTGAGATCCTCTTTAACAATAATTTCTGCGCCGATGAATACTTTTCCCAGTTCTTCTATAATGATATCACAATTTTGCTGAACACCACATCCTGAACCATAAAAAAAGATTTTCTTAATCGAATTTTTAACGGTGGTAAGGCTTGTATTTTTTTCAATTTCAGGAACAATAAGTTCTTTGTTGATGAAGTTTGGGTTGAAGCCAATGGTTTCTGTTTTCAGGAAGACCTTTTTAAAATCGTCCAAAATTACCCAGTCGGATTTTGTAGAACCACTATCAACAATAGCAACCATATTTTACATTTTAGTTTAAGGATGCTAAATTATGAATTTATCTTGTAAGATGACGGATTCTGAACATGACATATGTGTTATTTGTGTTGTGAGAAGGTATTTAATATTTTGTACAGGGCAAAAAATATGGGGGAAATTGCTTTATATAACTTAGACGATCTCTTATATATTTCAGACGAGTCAATAAATACTCCGGACAATGTCTTATATATTCCGGACAAAGCTTTATATACTTTGGACAACATTATATATATTTTAGACAAGGCAATAAATACTTTGAACAATGTCTCATCTATTTCGGACGAAGCTTTATCCATTTTAGACAATACATCATTTACTTTTGACAAAGTTTTATATATAATGGAGGGTTTCTTTATATTTTAGAAATTATCTTATATGGTATTTATTTTAAGCCATTAAGATCATTAAGGTGTTAACAGCTATTAAGAAATATCTTTGATATTTTTAGAAAGGTGAATGACCTCAACTGAACGGAAATATACAATATCTAATTAATAAAGATTCTTCATTTCATAATGCTTCGCAAAATTCTATTCAGGATGACAAACAGAGTCTATGGATCTATAAATTGTTTTTGTTGGAGATTTTTTCTAAAATTTCTAATAGACTGCTTAGATCCCTACGGGATGACAAACAGAGTGGTGAACTGAAAAGAAGATTTTAAATGCCTCGAAAACAAATTAAATTTTTAAGTAAAAAGAGCCTATACAAATGTATAAGCTCTTTTGTTTTTAACGTTTTTTGAATTTATTCTTGAGATTGCTTTGTACTCGGGAGAGTTGCTTTCTAAAATAGTAAAGAGATAGTCTTTGGCTCTATTGAATATATCTATAAGGTTATCTTCCGAATTGTAAACTGTACTATTCCTTAAACTTCTGGCTGCATTCAGAGGGATAAATGCATCTGCAACTGCCTGTGTTGCCTGTAGCATCTGGCTTTTCTCCTGCTGTAAAGTTATTACCTTATATTCTGCTTCGTTGGGATTGTAGTTTGGAGTGTTCTGAAGAAGCGAGATCAACTGGTCGTAATTATTGGTTCTGAAATCGTATCCCATCTGTGAAACGGAATTTTGCTTCTGCTCCTCTTCCGTATTTGTAGTAGCTATAGGTTTTACTTTTCTTACTCCTTTCAGTTTTCTGGCAATAGTCATAAAATCTTCCAGCTGAGCCTGCGTAACTCCTTCCGTCGCTTTATACATTTTGCGAAGCTTTGTAATTTTCTTGCCTATGGGAGCAAAAAGCGTCTCACGATCGTCTACCGCCAAAGAGTATGGTGCTACAGAATTGTTTACAGCTTCCTGACTTGCAAAAGCGGAATTGTAAAGGGTCTGAAGATTTGCTAATGATAGTTTTGGATTGCTAGGATTGTATTTTGCTCCTAAATCTGCGATGTGCGAACACAATAGATTGGCATTTGCAATGTTTTTTGCATGCCCGTTTTCATTTTTTGACATAGATGTGCTTTTTAACTGAAGTAAATTTAGAAAAAATCTTCATATTCGTATGTAGATATATTTCTACAAATATGGTTGATACTTATTAGTAGTGAAAATAGTAATACTACTGTTACGAAAATAAAAGAATTGATACTAAATATAATTTTAATGACATCCTAATGCAGTTATTGGTTTTTTATCTTGAGATAATCTTTTACAAAAATGACAATAATATTTCAATTGATCATTTTTAGATTGACAAAAGAGTTAGTCTCACAGCTTTTTAATGTTGCTTAAGATTCTATTGTATAAAAAGTATTTTCATCAAGAAGTAGAGAAAGACTTTACCATATATCTCCATAATTTAATATTACATCATTGCTTAATTCATCATTATATAGACCAAAATTAACACGGATAGCAAAAATAGACCAAGGAAAAAGTAACCAAGAGATTTATTTCCTATTACAAATGCCCGAATGGAAATTGCTAACATTGACGAAAAGAAAAAGGCGACACACAGTATTATTATTAATGCTACAACAACCAAAAGTAAAAATACTATGCTCACAACTTTTTATAATTTATTATTTACAAAACCGCAGAAAATTTCCTGCGGCTTATTAATTTGTAGATAATTTTCAATTCATATTATTAAGATGTTTTGTAACTTCTTCGTACGAATCGTTTGGCTGTATTACTACTTTTCCTTTTGTATTTATAACCAGCCATTTTTTATTTATTGTAACAACTGATAAGCCATTGATAAATTCCTCGCAATAATCATATCTAATAGGAATTACAATTTCACCTAATTCATTAATAAATCCAAATTTATTACCTATTCTAGCCTTTGCTAGACCATCATGAAAATCTCCAAAAACCATATAGATAAAATCGGTTATTTGGATACCGTTGTAATTGAACAATGCAAATAAATTATTTTTTTCTACAACAATTAAATTTTCATTTAAATAGGATATTTGATCATATATACATGGAATAATTTCTTTACCATCAAGATTGAATAGACCATACAAACTTTTTACTGATCGCAAATCTCCTGAATCGTTTGACTTTAAAATTGTGTCGACATTTTTAGTAACCTTATAGAGGTTTTATTTTTTTTGTATATAATAAAAGCTTTCTGGAATTATTATTTTTAAATTTTTATCTATTATTCCCATATTATATTCTCCAAAATATTTTGTATGATATCCAAACAAAAAATGATCATTTTCTATGTATTGAATTAGATTGTATTTAAAGGGAATGATTACATTATTTTTTTTATCGATAATTCCTGCAGAATCATTTTTATAAACGACAGCATAATTATCCACTAATTTTTTCGCAAATTGATATTGAGGCTTTATAATAATATTATCCATTCTATCTTTATATCCCCATAATGTATCCTGATTAAAAACAGCCAACTCTTGGCTTTTTAAAATTAATGGCATAAGCAGAAGAAATAATGATACAAATAGAAGTCTATTTCTTTTCATAAATCCATTTTTTAAAAAAATAGTAAATAAAACCTGAACAGCCCAAAATGATCAGAATTGATCTAATAATACTATCAATTCTTTCATTTTTCGCAGTAAAAAACTCTGCTGATAAATAAAAGGCAATTGTAAAAAAAAGTACAAAAATATAATTAAGTCTAATAATTTTATTTTTAAATAAATAAAAAATAATCATTAAATAAAAAAAGATATATATAAAGAAATACGTTATTAGGATATAAAAAAGCCAATAAACATTTATAAAAATATCTATCAAACTCCTTATTAAAATAAAATTCATATTACAAATTACCACCCATGATACCACTAAAATAGTTAATAAAGTAACTTTTAGTATTTCTTTTATTTGCATCCTAATGAGCTTATTTTATTGGTTCTTCCTTTTTAAGTAATTCTTTTGAAAGTTGACCGTCGAATCTACAATTATTTCTTGTCTATTGATGTTGCATCACTAATTATTTCAGGGAAATTGGGATGCCGTATATAGATTTTTCCTTTTCCTTCTGAAAATTTAAACTCTATCTCTGATTTTTTTTCTTGATAAGAATCTGTTTCTTCATCATACGTCAATACTTTATACTTCATATCACAATCGTACATGTTTTTAAAATCACATTTTAAAGTTTCAATTATTTTAAATCGAATATATAACTCGTCTTTATTGTCTTTTCGAATCTTTAAATCTATAAATTCTTTTGTGATATTATATTTAATAGGCACATACCAATCTATTCCGTCGATTGGTAGATTATATGCAAAGAAACTTATTTCTTTAGGGCAATTAGTATTTTGAGAAAATGCTTTTTGATAAGCAAAAAACAAAGTAATTAAAATGAATATTTTTGTTTTCTTTTTCATATCTTGAATTTAATCCATTTTTTTAGCAAGTGCCAATTCATAGTACCCAATAAGATTGTAATAATAATAAAAGACATTAACATTTCTATTATCAAAATAATATAATGGCTACAAGCTTCAGAAGATTTAATAATTTCATAACATTCTAATTACTAGAAGCTTAGAAGACACAACATGGCATTACCTCTCATATAACATAACTTTAGTATAGTTTATTTTCATTAATTTATTTTTAAATTCCATACTTTTTTTAAAATTGCATACCACAATAATATCGCAATTAAATAGGAGATAAAATAAAAATTTTGATCAATTGGCTGGCTTTTGTAAACAAATAATACTCTTAATTCGTGATCATTTAGTATTACACCTAATATAGTACTACTCAAACTAATAAAAGCTAGATTTCTAGATCTTTTAAAATAAAATGTAATTATATCTAATAAAATAAAATGAAGAGTAATACAAAATAAATTATAGTATTCAAAAATGTGACTTGTAATTTGTATTATATATAGAAACAAAAATTTAGGATTAATGTTCATAATGCAAACCATTGTAGCCATTATTATTGAAAACGATAATAATATAAATATATAAGCTAATGACAGTAATATTGTATACAGTTTTAATGACATCCTAATGCAGTTATTGTTTTTTTATTCTTGAGGTAATCTTTTACAAAAATGACGATCATCTTTATATTTATGAAAGTGTTAATTTGATGAAAAAAGAGGCAACACTCAGCATTTTTATTAAAAAGATAATATGTAATTATTTTAAGATTCCCACCTAAGAGCATGTTTAAACAAAAAAAATACTTTTTATTTTGAAAAAATGCTGATCAGTATGAGCTTTCGAAATCTTTAATTTACTCAAAAGTATAGATAAAATTGTGAAAAAACGCTTCAAAATAAAGAATATTTGTTATTACGGTATAATCAATAAAACATTCACAATAAAATTAAATAATTAATGCGAATCTTTTTTTTAAACATGCTCTAAATGTAAACTTTCTATTATTTCTTAATTTGATTAAAATAATATCTGTACTGATTATGGTCAGGATCACCTGTAAAAAAACAAAATATAAAACTGCTGTCACTTATCTTCATCTGCATTTCTTGTATTTCTAAAAATTTATTATTTTTATTTAAATACTTATCGTATTTGTTATATTTATCATATATGCCAGTATATTCCATGATTATAGATGTTGAGTAATCATTTTCTTTTGAACTAATAGGATTCTTTATCAAGCTCCATTTTCCTTCTGCGTAAGGAATAAATTCAAAATTGTTGTTATAGTCATTACTGTCTAAGCTTAAAAAATTTCTGACTTTAAATTTACCGTTTGCATTTAGAACTAAAACTATTGAGTCACTTGGTAATTTATCTTTTTCGTGAAAATGTCTATCTATTAAGTAAGTTCCCGCAAGTTCTTTAGTTTTAGGTAGCCAGTAAACATTCGTATACTCTTTCTTATTATCACTTAAACAAGAAGTGATAATGAGTGGTAATAAAAGTGTTAATAAATTATTGTTTCTTCCCATGTAAATGTGTTAATTAAATTACCTCCTAAGTGAAGCCCTTCTCCTATTTCTTTGTCTGGTACAAAACCTATTGTTTTTGGTCCATTCTGTACAAATCTAGTTGCTGATTCCCAACCTAAAATATTATATATATAAAACTGTACTACAGCTACACCGTTACCTTTAGATATTATTTTTGCTCTAATAGGATATGAACCTAACATTTGTATCCCTATATTTTGATTTGATAGAGTAGCATAGTATTGTGCAAAATCATATTTAAAATATCCATTTAATATAGAACCGACACCAATGCTATTGTTAGAAAGAGAAGCTTTTAACTTATTAATTAAAGGAGTTTTGTTGTGCGTTACAGAATCTTCATAATCTCCTTTCGGAAATGTATATACCGCATTAGTAGTTGCATTATAAAGTGTATTTCCGTTTATAACATTAGAATTCCACGTAAAACTAATACTACTATAAGGATTTGGCATTAATTCAAACAGCCATATGTTAAACAAATCCTGCCATTTCATTGTATCTTTATTCATATTCGTAGTCTGTTTTATTTCATTTCTAAGGGAATCAATATAAGCATTTAATACAACTCTTGTTGCAGCATTATTAATATATGGATCGTCAATTACTTCATCATAATAAGTCTTTACAACTTTTGCCGTTTGATGGATACCTTGCGCGATAGAATTTTTAATATTTTGTTTAATTTTTTCCCAATTAGGCCAATTTGCCTGTAGTTGGTTTAATGTATTATTTTGATTTGCTACTAGTAAATCATGTGATAATGCTGATAAATTTCCTGCAAATTCAACATCTGAGCTATTTTGATAGTCTAATTGTCCTTTTAAAAACCACTTTTCCAACTGCTCCCAAGTTACATTAGGATTGTTTGCTGTAAAAGATTTAAAAAAATTAAAAAGAGGTTGAAACTGCTGCCAAGATACATTAGTATTTTGAATAAGAAAATTTAAAACTCCCATTCCTAAATCAGGATTATGCTCAGCTAATATACTACTTATCAGCGTCCAATTTTCCTGATAACTCCCTTCCTGCTTTAAAAAATTTATAATAGTAGCATATAAAAAAGTATCTCCTGTGTTATTTGATGTTTTCATGTAATCAATAAGTGATTTCAAGAAATTCAGATGAGGGACAGAGCTATCTTCATTATACAGCTTCGCAAGATCTATTCCTAATACGGTGTGAGCATCATACCATGAAAGCTGTGCAACACTGAGCTTTAATCTGAATACTCTATTCATTTCTATCAATTCTGCCTCGCTTCCTATATACGGAGCTGTATCGTAGGAGCCGGAACTTCCATCATTCGGGATGTTAGGATTGGTATTTGGACCGTCTGTCTGATTGCTGTAATTGGAACAGATATCTTTTATGGCAATAATTGTAGGCTTGGGAGCCGCATTATCGCCTGTGAGTGTACAAGTATTGTCTCCATACTCATGATGATAGCTACTGGAGCAGGTTCCTGTTTCCCATGTAATCTCATAACATCCTACAACATCGGTTTGAATTCTCGAACTTAAATTAAGCTTATCAATATTAAAAATTTTTATTTTCGACTTAATATCCACATCGTGTCCGGAAATAAAAAGATCCCTTTCTTGTTTTGTTAAAGCATATTGTATAAGAAATCCGGAGTAAGTTTTATCTGCATTTTCTTTAAGTACCAGATTTTCAATTTTATCAGAATTTGTTCTGTATACAGGAAATGTGTAGGTCTTTTTTTCTCCTCTTTCTGCTAAAAGCACCTCGTCGGTATTGATAATTGCTCCTTCAAGAACAGAATCCTGAACAGATTTCCCAATAATATTATTTGTTTTAAATCCTTTAGATTCAATTTCCGAAAGCTTTGAGAGAAGATTTACCTGCTGATTTACCTGCTCTTTTCTGAGCAGAGAGAATTTAGCTTCCGTTTTGAATTTTTCATTTTCCTGTATTGTATCCAATTCGTTTCTACAGCTCATCAGGAAAAATACAAATGCTATTAACAGCAAAAAATTAGTTTTTTTCATCGTGTTTTGATTTAATATTTTTTTTGCAATATTAAAATAAATACCTTGATGTACAACTCACTTTTACGGAAAAATTATTACTTTTACGAAAAAGATCAGTACTAATATGGAAAAGATTATCAAAAAAATAGCGGAGATCCGCAGTAAAAAAGGTTTCTCTTATGAGAACATGGCTCATGATCTGGATCTGAGCGCTTCAGCCTACCGTAAAATAGAAACCGGAGAGACAAAACTAACCGTTGAAAGGCTTGTGGATATTTCTAAGATCTTGGAAACTCCATTGAATGATTTGCTGGAAACTGATTCGCAAAAAAATTTTAACCAGGAAATACGTGAAAATGGAACGGGTTATCAAGCTGTCGACAATGATAATATTTATTACGAATATTCTGAGATTTCAAAAAAATTAATTGAAGTTTACGAACAACAGATCAAGGATCTAAAAGCAGAGATTGAGGCATTGAAAAGTAAGTAGGTTTGTGATGCTTCGACAGGCTCAACATGACATTGCGAATACTAACTGAAATAATAAAAGAGAGCCCACTAATTTCGTAAAGCTCTCTTTTAGTATTTTTTTTTCAGATGCATTGTTATTGTTTTATGTCTGTGGTCTTTTTATCGTTAAACTGAATCAGCCAGTCTTCAATTTCATCTTCCAGATAAGAGGTCTGAAGAATCATCGCGTTGATGAAGTCATCGGGAACAGGTTCGTCTGTTGCATTTTCAAGATTCCAAAGTTCATTGGACATATTTTCATACTCGGAATAGACACGTTTGAAGCGTGAATTTTCTCTTTCTAGAGCTTCAATATTTTGTTGCTGAAGCTGGAATTTTCTGTATTTGTTTTGACGTTTCATACAAATATTATTAAAATGTGGTCGTAAAAATTTTTGATCGTATGCTTCTAATCACGCATTACAAGATAGAAAAAACCATCAACACAAATAGTTGAAAATGAATTTATTATCAGGTCAGTTTTACATCATTCTGAAAATTAAATTTAGAAATAATTTTGAATCTAAAAAAATATTTAACATCTTTTTTTACCGGTTTAACATATAATTATAAATTTGCATATCATAAAAATCGGATGAGAGATTTAATACTACGTCAGAAACAGGTTTTGTTCTTCATCATTGCAGGAGGACTCAGTGCGGTTGTAGAAATCGGGAGTTTTAAACTCTTCAGCACTTCCCTTCCTCAGTTCTTTCCGCGCGAAACCAATTTCCACGGAATCCATTATCCGCTGAGTAATATTTTTTCTACAAGCTGCGGAATCATCACCAATTATTTCCTGAGTATCTGGTTTGTTTTTGAAAGAGGAAAGCATTCCAAAAGAAAAGAATTTGCCTATTTTATGATGGTTTCTTTTATTTCAACATTATTAAGTCTCGGTTTTTTCCAGATTTTCTACAGCTATATATTTAAGGATAATATAGATTTGATTATTTATACGCTGAGTCCGGAAATGATCAGTAAAATTGCTGCCATTCTGTTGGTTTCGGTTTTAAATTATTCCATCAAGAAAAAAGTAATCTTTAACGGATAGGCTGTGACGAAAGTTTTAAATTACCTCTGGAGATTCTGGATGCTGATTTTAGCATTTGTCTTCACCATCCTTTTCGGAATTCCGGTTTACATTTTATCATTCAATAAAAACCATTATAAATATGCTTACCGGTTTGTACGATGGTGGAGCTACTGCATTTTTTTCGGAATGGGTCTGCGGTACGATCTTACGAAGCTTTCTGATCAGAAATTAGACAAAAACCAACAGTACGTTTTCATATCTAACCACACATCGATTATGGATATTATGCTGATGTGTATTTTGTGTGCAGATCATCCTGTTTGTTTCGTAGGAAAAAAAGAACTGGTAAAAATTCCGATCTTCGGAACCATATATAAAAGGATCTGTGTAATGGTAGACCGTAAAAGCGCGAGAAGCCGCGCCGATGTTTACCGGAGATGTGCCGAAAAAATGGAAGAAGGAAACAGCATTGTTATTTTCCCTGAAGGCGGTGTTCCGGATGATACGTCCATTATTCTGGATGAATTTAAAGACGGTGCATTTACGCTTTCTTCGAAACACAACTCTCCTATTGTGGTCTTTACTTTCATCGGATTAAAGGAAATTTTTCCGTTTGATAATTCCAAAGGTTATCCCGGTAAAGCAAAAGTTTATTTCAACGGAATTTTAACTCCTTCAGAATCACCGAAAGACCTTAAATCGTCCTCTTTTGAGACAATAAAAAAAACTCTGTTAAAACACTATAATTAATAGAAATAATATATATTTGTTTTCAGAAATTTTCAACAAATATGTCAAATTATTCTAAACAAACCAATTGGGGACAATTTATCCCATTGGTTACTGTATTTTTTTTCTGGGGATTTGTGGCGGCAAGTAATGACATTTTGATCCCGGTTTTTCAAAAAGCCTTTAATTTATCTCAAACCGAAAGTATGCTTGTGCAGATATGCTTCTATGTGGCATATACAGTGGGCTCTTTGATTTATATGCTGGTCTCTGCGGGATTAAAGCAGGATCTGGTAAATAAAATAGGCTATAAAAACGGGCTTATCGTAGGGCTGCTTATTTCCGCAGCGGGAACTTTACTGTTCTATCCGGCTGCGAATATGCATTCCTTCCCTTTAATGATCTCCGGATTATTTATCGTGGGGCTGGGCTTCTCATTGCAACAGATTGTAGCCAATCCTTTAGCGATTGAAGTAGGACCTTCGGAAACAGGTTCTCAGAGATTAACAATGGCAGGAGGAATCAATAATCTTGGAACCACAATCGGGCCCCTTATAGTTTCTTTTGCGATCTTCGGATCTGCAGCAGCAGCGAATAATGATGTAAGTGTTGAAAGTGTAAAAGTTCCTTATCTTATTCTTGGGGTTGCGTTCGTTTTAGTTGCAATTATGCTTAAATTTTCTTCTCTGCCGGCGGTAACGCCTACCAATACTGAAGAAAGTAAAGAGGATCTTATAAAAGGAGATCACAGAAAATCAGCTTTTCAATATCCTCAGCTAATTTTAGGGATGATCGCAATTTTCGTGTATGTAGGTGTAGAGGTTTCCACAGCATCTAATCTTCCTGCGTATATGGAAAAAAGCTTAGGTTTCGAAACAAAAGATGTAGCACCTTATATCTCTTTATACTGGGCTTCTTTAATGATTGGCCGATGGACTGGTGCCGTTGAAGCTTTTGACGTAAGTGCAGGTTTCAAAAAAATCTTAAGATTTTTAGCTCCTTATCTTGCATTTGGAGTATTCTTACTGGTAAATGCCATTGCAAAGCACGATCTGTCTCATTTCTATGTTTACGGATTGATTATTATTGCAATGATTATCTGCGATATTATGAGTAAAGGAAATCCTGCAAGAATGCTTTTGATCTTTTCGGTTGCAGGTATTACCGCTTTACTGATTGGTATGTTTACAAAAGGAATGGTTTCTGTATATGCCTTCACCACTGTAGGTTTATTCTGTTCTACGCTTTGGCCTTGTATTTTTGCTCTTGCGATCAACGGTCTTGGAAAACACACCAACCAGGGTTCCGGATTCCTGATCATGATGATTATGGGAGGAGGAATTGTAAGCTTTATTCAGGGGTATGTTGCCGATATGACGAATATTCACTTCAGTTATATTGTAGGAGTAATCTGTTTTGCTTATCTTGCTTTCTATGCAATAAGAGTAAGCGGAATTTTGAAATCTCAGGGAATTGATCTTGACAAAATCACAAAAGGCGGTGGTCACTAAGAATACAAATATATTATATAAGAAAAGGTTTTGGGCAGGTTTATTACTTGCCCAATTTCTTTTGTTTTATGTCTTCTCGAAATCTGAAATTATGATTTCTTTTTTTGAAACTTTATTTGAATTTCAGAAAACGGTTCATCAGATGATCTTTTCATGGATTCCTTTTTCCTTTGGAGATGTACTTTATATTTTGCTGGGAATTTTTCTTGTGTATTGTATCATTACATCATTTAAAAAGAAAAACAGGAATTCTTCTTTTTTAAAAATATTAATGAGCATAAATATCTTCTATTTTTCGTATCAGATATTCTGGGGAATGCTCTATTTTCAGACTCCTATTATTAAAAAGCTACCAAGCCAGAAAGAACCTACTGTTGAAAAGGCAAAAGTATTGGCTTTAAAATATCTCGCGCGATGCAAGGAAACACGAAAACTGACTTCCGAAGATAAAAACGGAATTTTTATTCTGAAAGATTTAAAAGCCGTTCAGGAAGAAATTCTTCATCAGCAAACAAAACTTCCAAAAAACATTTCGGATAAAAAAGCTTCTGAAATTAATTCCTTCAAACCAAGTTTATTTAAGAGTGTGATGAATTTCACAGGAATTTTGGGATATTACAATCCGTTTACGGCTGAAGCGCAATATAATTCACAATTACCGAATACGCTTATTCCGTTTACTTCTGCACATGAAAGTTCTCATCAGCTTGGTTTCGCCAGAGAACAGGAAGCAAATTTCGTGGGATATCTCATCGGGATTCATTCGGAAAATACAGATCTGAGATACAGCACAGAATATTTTACCTTAAAAAGCCTGTTGAATTTTATCGCAGATAAAGATCCGGAATTTGTAAAATCTGTTTTGAAAAACTATTCTCCGGAGATGAAAAAAGACAGAGCTTATGAAAAGGCTTTTGTTCTGAAACATCAGGGATTGCTGGACGACTTTTTCGGCTTTACGAACAACCTTTTCCTGAAAAGCAATCAGCAGGAAGGTACGGTTACCTACTCCTATTTCATTGATCTTCTGATGAATTACGAAAAGGAATAAAAAACAAAAGAATCGTATCAGGCGATACGATTCTAAAAACACAAATGATGAAAAAAAATTTATTACCTTGACTTGTTCCCTCATTCAAGGCGATGTAAAAGTACGATATTTTTCAGAAATACAAAAGTAATTTTACTTTTTTTAAAAACTTTATGAAAACTTTATGAATTTTTAAGTTTTTTTGAGTTCATCTGATTTTTTTTGATTCAGAATAAATTTGTGAATGTGTTAAATATTTTTCCTATCTAATTTTTTTTAAATACTGATAAAATAAAAGCATCTGGATCCAAATGTTTTTATATTCAGATGAATTTCAGATTAAATCATGCAATGCCTTACACTGTTCTTCTTGATAACAATTCGAAGATGTTAAAGTTGACTGTCCGACTATCTTCAGAGAAAAATTTGCTGGATTTTATTAACAGTAAATAGTAAAATAGCACATATCATTTATAAAATTAAATATAAAACATTCATAAGCAATAAAATAACCATAAATCACGTTAAAATGAAAAAAGTATTTGTTTTTTTCAAACATCTGCTTATTTTAGATGAAAAATATTAATATGCTATTGGACAAACTCATTAACTATCTAAAACTCGACAAACAGGAGTTTCTTTTTCAGTTCAACTCACACCCAAATTATCCTTCTGCTTTAGCTTTCAGCGACACATTAAATTTCATGGGCGTACGAAATGATGCGTACGAATTAGATAAAGAATATTGGGATGAACTTCCTGAAGAGTTTATTACCATTGTAGATAATTCTTTTTCGCTCGTTAAAAAAAACGGCACACAATATTCCATTTATTCCGATAAAGCAAAGACTTTAAATAAAGAAGAACTGCACAAAAAATCCACAGATTTTGTTTTGCTGTTTGAAAAAGATAAAGTTGAGCAAAAATCAATGACAAGCTACAAACCTTATATTTATGCTATTTTTGCGGTTGTTTTAATC
The DNA here is from genome assembly GCF_030518295.1 of Chryseobacterium urinae. NCBI lineage: Bacteria > Pseudomonadati > Bacteroidota > Flavobacteriia > Flavobacteriales > Weeksellaceae > Chryseobacterium > Chryseobacterium urinae. The sequence continues at coordinate 26,223 of NZ_JAULSJ010000015.1, forward strand.
TATTCAGCAATTAATTTAGCTTGGTATGAAGCGGTTTTCAATGTTTTATCATTGGTAGGAGTGTATATTTCTTTAGAACTTTTCAATCAGAAATTTGGAAATACTTCTACCGTTATCGGAAGTATCTGTGGAGATACAGCAGGAAAACAGGCAGTAAATTCCTGCAGCAAAATCATTACTCAGGATAAGACAAGCATTTTAGGGCTAAAGTTCTCAGATTTTTCTCTGATCTATTTTGTTGGACTTACCATTTTAGGATTGTTTCTTCCTGCAACTTCACTTATTATTAAAGGTTTTACCTTTGCTTCGGTTATTGCAATCGGCTATTCTTTATATGTTCAGGGATTTGTTGAAAAAACTTTTTGCCGTGTCTGCCTTTTGATTATTTCTGTTTTAACAGCCCAGATTTTAATCAGTGTTTTGCTTTTTCCAATTATCTCTTTTGGTCTGAAAACCGCTTTACTTAGTATTATTTTATGGATTGCTGTATTTTCAATGGTTTTGTATTTAAACAATACACTTGAAGAAAGAGAAACCCTGCAAAAATCGAATGCAAAAAATTTAAGATTCAAAAGAAATTATGAACTTTTCAAAAGAGAACTATTAGAAAAAGAAAAAATAACATTTTCTGATAATGAAACCTTTTTTGTAGGAAACAAAGATGCCAAATTACATTTATCGATTGTTTCAAATCCATACTGTGGATTTTGTAAAGATGCTCATAAAATTGTAGAAACTTTACTTACTAAATATCCAAATGATATTTCGGTGCAGATGAGATTTAACTATTCTCCGGATAAACAGAACGAGAAATTCACGAATCTGATTTCAGATTTCATGTATACCTACCGAAATAAACCATCTCAGGAGTTTTTACAGCTTATAGAATATTGGTTTGAAAACAAAGACGAAAATAAAGTAAGACAAAAAGCAGGAACGAATTCCGCTCAGGAGGATCTTACTCCTCTTGTGGAAATGTCTGCCGAAAACAGAAATGCTGGATTAAATTTTACGCCAATCATTTTGATCAACGGTTATAAGTTTCCGGATAAATATGATCGTGAAGATATTTACTATTTTATTGATGAATTGTCTGAAGACGAAGAAATTTAACGGGTAATTAATTTTTGTAATGCAAAATTCACTAATTTAGGAAAAATTTAAAGCGGAATCCGAAAAGCTTAAAAAGAGTAGGAATTTAAAACAAATTATTATACAATGAAAAATCTAAAGAAAATTTCAAGAGAAAATTTGAAATCTGTAAAAGGAGGAATTACCAAAGAATGTGCTGATGGACAAGCTGCGTCTGTAAAATGCTATATTTCACAATCTGAATGTACTAATGATCCTGATTCCGGAGGTTTCTGCATTCGCTATTGTAATAGATACTGCTATTAATTTTAACTAATAATTAAAAAATGGAAAATCTAAAAAAACTTTCAAGAGAAAACTTGAAATCTGTAAAAGGAGGTGTAAAAGAAGGATGTCCTGGACCAAAATCACCATATTATCGTCCATATGCTACACAAGCAGAGTGTGAAGCAGCCACAGGAAAAACCTGCTCATATTCAGAAGAAAGCTATTGTTTTCCTGCAGGATGGAATGCGGATCTTCTATAAAAATTAATCAATTAATTTTTTGAAAGAAATAGTTGTCGTCGAACCGGCGACAACTTATTTATAAATAAAAACGTCAATCATTGAAATCTTTTCCTTTCTATCGTCAACCAGACTCCAAAGACTGCGGTCCTACCTGCCTTCGTATTGTAAGCAAACATTATGGCAAAAGTATCTCGCTCCAACAAATTCGTAACCTTTCAGAAACGACAAGGGAAGGAAGCAGTTTACTCGGATTGAGTGATGCTGCGGAAGACCTTGGTTTCCGCTCTTTAGGAGTTCAGATTAATTTCGAATCTTTAGCGGAGGAAGTTCCGTTTCCGTGTATTGTTCACTGGAATAAAAATCACTTCGTAGTTGTTTATAAAATAGACAAAAACAACAGAGTTTACGTTTCTGATCCGGGTTATGGACTGATTACTTATACCAGAGAAGAATTCATCAAGTTATGGATTGGTGAAAATGCCAATGAAAAAACAGAAGAGGGAATTGTACTTATTTTAGAAACCACCCCTGCTTTTTTTCAGACAGAATTTGATGATCAGGAAAGTAAAGCCAGTTTTTCTTTTCTTTCAAAATATGTATTGAAATATAAATCACTGGTTATCCAGCTTGCAGTAGGGCTTTTGGCAGGAAGTTTACTTTCTCTGATTTTTCCTTTCCTTACCCAGAGTATTGTAGATGTCGGTATTCAGAATCAGGATCTTAATTTCATTTATCTTGTCCTTTTAGCACAGGTGATGCTTTTTATGGGAAGAATGGGAATTGAGATGATTAGAAGCTGGATTTTGCTTCATCTTTCAGCAAGGATCAATATTTCTATTATTTCCGATTTCTTTATCAAACTCATGAAGCTTCCGATCAGTTTCTTTGATACGAGAATGACCGGAGATATCATGCAGAGAATTAATGACCATCACAGAATCGAGCAGCTTCTCACAAGTTCTTCGCTGAACACCCTGTTTTCATTAGTCAATCTTATTATTTTCAGTATTGTACTGTTGTTTTATGATTACAGGCTGTTTATCGTTTATCTTATCGGAGCGGCAGCTTACATCGGATGGATCAGTTTTTTCCTGAGTAAAAGAAAAGAACTCGATTACAAAAGATTTTCGCAGGTTTCTCAGGAGCAGAGCAAAGTAATTGAGCTGATCAATGGAATGCAGGAGATTAAAATGCATAATGCCGAGAAACAAAAAAGATGGGACTGGGAATTTCTACAGGTGAAATTATTCAAGCTGAGAATAAAATCTTTGTCTTTGGAACAATGGCAGTCCGTAGGAGGAAACTTTATCAATCAGATGAAAGATATTTTTGTGAGTTTCCTTTCTGCAAAATTAGTACTTGACGGAAATCTTACCTTAGGAATGATGCTTTCTGTTCAGTATATCATCGGGCAGTTAAACAGTCCATTGCTTCAGCTGATCGATTTCATTAAACAATTTCAGGATGCTAAAATTTCTTTGGAAAGATTGGGTGAAATTCATGATAAGGATGATGAGGAGAATAAGGAAGAGCAATATTCCCACGAAATTCCGGAAAAAGATATTCTGGTGGAAAACGTTTCATTCAGATATACCGGCTCCGATGTTCCGGTTTTTGAAAATCTTACATTGAGCATTCCTTTTCAGAAAACGACAGCCATTGTAGGAGCCAGCGGAAGCGGAAAAACGACACTTTTGAAACTTTTAATGAAATTCTACGAACCTTCTCAGGGAGAAATCCGATTGGGAAATACAAAGCTTAACAATATTTCCCCTAGATTCTGGAGAGACCATTGTGGAGTGGTTATGCAGGAAGGCTATGTATTCAATGATACTATTGCCAATAATATTGCTGTTGGGGAAGATTATGTGGATAAGCAAAAATTGAGGAGATCCGTAGAAATTGCCAACATCAAAGAATTCATAGAAGAATTGCCTTTAAGCTACAACACAAAAATCGGAAATGAAGGTTTGGGAGTGAGCGGCGGGCAAAAGCAGAGACTTTTCATTGCAAGAGCGGTTTATAAATCTCCTGATTATATTTTATTTGATGAAGCGACTTCAGCACTCGATGCAAACAATGAAAAAGTGATCATGGAAAATCTCGAACAGTTTTTCAAAGGAAAAACAGCAGTTGTGATCGCCCACAGGCTTTCCACTGTAAAACACGCTGATAAAATCATTGTTTTGGATAAAGGAAAAGTAGTAGAAGAAGGGAATCATGCGGAATTGGTTGCTCTGAGAGGAGAATATTACCGATTGGTGAAGAATCAGTTAGAACTTGGAAATTAAATTTTAGGTATATCATATAGCGAAATCCGAAAAGCTTACAGAGTAGGAATAATTTAGAAAATCAAATTTTATGAAAAAAATGAAGAAACTAACAAGAGAAAATCTCAAAAATGTAAAAGGAGCAGGTGGTCCCACATATCCGGACGACTCTATTTATTATTGCCACTGCGGCGGTACCGGATGGTACATCGTGGAGGAAAAATCATGTATGGATATTAATGGGAACTATTTTCCACCTATTTGCCAGTAATTCAATTTAAATCACATTTAAAATTACTATGAAAAATCTGAAAAAATTATCACGTAAAAATCTAAAAAATCTGAAAGGAAGCGGAGGCGGATTTTCGGGTGAAGGTTTAGGAGGTGGAGATTGCGGAGATTATTTCCCACAAGATCCTCCAATGCCGGGAGAACCATATAACTGCGGCTGCAATTACCTTGCATGGTGCGAAAAAATGTCTGCCTGCGTACACATGAATTTTTATAGTGCAGAAAATTGTCATCTTTAATACAAACTAAAACAAATTTTAATTATGAAAAATTTAAAGAAATTAACAAGAAAAGATTTAAAAGATCTTAAAGGAGGAGGATTAAACGATTGCGGAGCATATTTCCCGCCAGAACCACCTCTTCCGGGAGAACCGTATGATTGTGGCTGCAACCTTATGTGGTGCTCAAAAAGAAGTGCATGTATTCATCAGAATATGTACTCTCCGCAAATCTGCGAATAATTTGAAAATTTTAGATTTCAACTTAAATCTAATATATAAAACAGCAATCTTCTTAACGGAAGATTGCTTCTATTAAAATATGGAAAAAGACATTTTAGATAATATTGAGCTTCGTTCTGAAAGTGTTCAGGATATTCTTACCCACCCTCCTCATTGGATGATCCGTTGGGGAAATACCATTATATTTTTGATTTTAGTGCTTATTTTAATCATGAGCTATATCATCAAATATCCGGAATTTATTCCTGCGCCTATTATTGTGACTTCACAAAATCCACCGGAAAAATTAGAAGCCAGAACCAATTCTAAAATTGAAAAGATATTTATCAAAGATCATCAGGAAGTTAAAAAAGATCAGGTATTGATGGTCATGCAGTCATCTGCAAACTATAAAGATGTTCTTGCATTAAAAAAAATAATAGATTCTTTATCTCCGAATCAAATATCATCATTCCCACTCAGTGAAGCCTCTCATTTCAAATTGGGAGAACTTCAGGGAGATTATAACAGTTTTGCAAAAGCTTTTCAGGATGAGGCTTTATTTACGAGATTACAGCCTTATGCTCCGGAAAATCTTGCCGCTAATCAAAGCCTTTCCGAATATAGAGTAAGAATTGCTACTACCAAACAGCAAAAAAGCCTTGAGCAGGCGAAATATGAGTTGACCAAAAAAAATTACATCCGTTCTCAGGAGTTATTCAACCAGGGAGTTATTTCCTCCATGGAGCTTGAAAATGAAAAGATAAAATACATACAGGCGCAGCAAAATTTAGAAAACATCAATATTTCTCTTTCACAGATGGAAGAAGGAATTTCTAATTTAAATAAAACAAAAAGCGGAACAGCGATAAATACAGAAAAAGATAAAATTACCTACTCTTCCCAGACTTTACAGCTTTTTGAACAATTGAGAAAATCGCTGAAGCAGTGGGAGCAAAATTATCTTCTTATTTCGAATACGGATGGTATTGCCAGTTTCCAACAGTTTTTCGGAGAAAATCAGTTTATAAAAGCAGGAGATGCCGTTTTATCTATTCTTCCTAAAAACCGGGAAAAATTAGTCGGCAGAATGTCTGTTCCGGCAACAAATTCTGGTAAAATTGCTTCGGGTGAAAAGGTATTAATTAAACTCGACAATTACCGCTATCAGGAATATGGGATAGTAGAAGGAAAAGTACAAAATATTTCTCTTTCTCCAGATAAAGATGGAAATTACTATGTAGATGTACTTCTCCCGAAAGGATTAAAGACCAGTTATAACAAAAATTTAGTTTTTGATAAAGAATTAAAAGGAAGTGCGGAAATTGTTACTCAGGATCTGAGATTGATTGAGCGCTTCTTTTATCAGATGAGAAAATTATTAGGATATCAAAGCTGATACAAATATAGAAACCGGAACGCCATTGTTTCGGTTTTATTTTTTGTATTTCGTTTAAAATAGCTGATTTTTATAGATAGAAAACTATGGCTTATCAAATAAAAAGGTTTCAAGAAATATCTCGAAACCTTTTATTCATCTGTAGCGAAGACGGGAATTGAACCCGTGACCTCAGGGTTATGAATCCTATTTATCTTGGTCTGTTTTGCCCTACTTTGCCCTAAAATGGGGCGTTTTCGCCAACTTGAACTTCCAGCATAAACCAAGATAAACCATCATAAACCGCCATTTGTTGTACCCATGTTGTACCCAAAATTCCGCATTAATTCGACATTTTCTCTTGCAAGGATAATTTTTGTTGTGTAATTTAGCTGTATAATAAAGCCGTGGAATACTGAATATTTAGTCAAAATATCAACCACAATCTTTATAGAGTTTTAACTCTTTTAATTAATTTTTTAAAAGTTTCAAACACTTAAATACTTTTATTTATGTCGACTATTAGTGCAATATTACGAAAAAAAGCCAACAAGCAAGGGCAATATCCCATTTATCTTCGGGTTACCAAAGACAGAAAATCTACTTTCATTAATCTTGAACAATACATCAACAAATCGGATTGGGATGAAAAAACAAAGCGAGTCAGGAAAAGTCATCCAAATTCTGTCAGGCTTAACAATTTAATTTCAAAAAAAATTGCAGAAGCTGGAGAGAAAATCATTGAAATGGATGTCGGAATGGAAAAACAAAAACAGGATGTTAAAGCCATTCGAAAAAAACTGATCAATGCAGATAATGATTTCTTTACGGTTGCCGAACATTATCTTAACAATTTGGAACGACTGGAAAAATTCAATCAACTGAATGCTGATAAACCTAGAGTCAATTGTTTCAAATCCTTCCTCAAATGCGAGAAGTTTCCTTTAGAACAAATTACTGTTCCGCTTCTCAAATCTTTTCAAACCTATCTTCTTCTTGAAAAGAAACTCTCCCAAAGAACCATCACTAATTATTTAATTATCATCCGAACCATTTATAATTCTGCGATTAGCGACGGAATTGTTGATGTGAAACACTACCCTTTCGGAAGAAATAAAGTTCAAATTAAATTTCCTGAAACTCAAAAAGTAGGCTTAACAGAAGAAGAAGTTAAAAAATTTGAAGATTTAGATTTGGAATTGGGTTCTAAAGAATGGCATGCCCGAAATGTTTGGCTCTTTAGTTTTTATTTGGCGGGTATTCGTGTGGCTGATGTTTTGAAAACAAAATGGTCTGAAATACAAGATGGAAGATTACAATACCGAATGAATAAGAATCAAAAATTGGTATCGCTTAAAATTCCTGATAAAATTTTGATGATACTTTCTTATTATGAAAAAGACAAAACTACGAAAGACGATTACATTTTCCCTGAATTAAAAGGCATTGACAAGAAAAACAAAAAAGCAATCGTAAGTACTACGAGTAATGCTGATAAAAACCTCAATAAGTATTTAAAACGAATTGCGAAACTAGCTGGAATTGATAAAAAAATTACGATGCATATTTCCCGTCATACTTTTGGAAACATATCGGGAGATAAGATTTCAATTCAAATGCTTCAAAAATTATATCGCCACTCCTCTATCACAACGACTGTGAATTACCAATCTAACTTTATTCATAAGGATGTGGATGATGCTCTGGAGAATGTGATTGGTTTTTAATTTTTCTCTTCCAAAACAAAAATCCCCATTTTAAAAATAGGGATTTTATTGTAGTGAATTTTTAGTTCTTTCCTGCTTCAACGCTCACTTTTCTAAATTCTTTCATTAACTTGGACAGTTCCAGCGCCGATTTTCTTGCTCTTGTTCCTGCTGCTTTGTTTCCTTTTCCTGATTGCTGTTCTGCTTCTTTAGAGAACGCTTCAAACTCTGCGTTGATTTTTTCGATTAATTCTTTCATTGTTCTTGATATTAAAATTTAAAATTGGATTGCAAATATAGAATATTATGAGAATTTTCTATTTCATTGCAAGGTAATTTATCCATTTTTACGTTTGTAAAATTAATACTCCATTGAAATATAATAGGTATTATCCCCAAAAATAAATTTTCAAAATCGCATTTAGAATATATAGACTTTTGCTAAAACAAATAGTTTTTCTGTTAAGTCTTTTCAAATGGGTTCTTAATGTTAGATTTTTTCGTTCAATGTGATTAATTCCTCTAAACTTTGTTGAATGAATTTCGGGTCTTATGAGATAATTGTAATTCTTGAGCTTATCTGTAATATTTTTTTCAGCTTCTGAAAGCTCCAAACTTGTTATTACTTTCTTAAGAGTTTGATTGGTTCTTCTTCCTACATGAAAACTTACAACTTTATTAGTTTGCTTTTCTAATGCATACACAATCCAGATAAGTTTGTCTTTTCTTTTAACATAAGTTCTCATTTCATCTACCTGATAGGTTTTTCCTTTTGGAATAGAAGGTTGAACAATCTTTTTAGCAATCGTGATAATTCTAGTCAATAAAGTGGTTGGGGAAATTTTCAACAATCTTGCAGTGCTTCTTATACCCGTTCCTTCCTTGGTCAATGCAATAATATCATGGTCAATTCCAAATCGATATGCTTGATAAGTGTAAAAATCCAAAACCTTTTGTTGCAATTTTTACAAAAGTATTGTTGCTTTTTGGTTTTTGTTTTTCCATTTTTAATAATTTTTGAAGAGTAACAACTAGGGCAAATTTTGGTGTCACTAACTTTGGAACACCTATTATGGTTTTCAATCATTTGCGATATGTATCTTCAACAAAATAAACGAGAGCAAGGTTATCTTACTCTCGTTTTTATAAATCAAATCTCAATTAACATTGAAAATCAAATGATTATATTTATAAAATTAAATATCACTAACTTTGAAACACTACCGAATTTCCTCTTTCATTGCAAGATTAAATTTCTTTTCATTTCTCATTATCTATACTCTAAAAACTATAATTGTAGCCAAAAGTACAGGTCATTTCATTTAGATTTGGGTTTTCAATTGCTTGATCTGTATTCCTGAACATTTGGATAAAGTTCAGATTAAAATTATGCTTTTTCCAAGGCATATAATTCGCACCCAATCTAAAATTCATTACGTTAATATTAGCAGTCGAGCTTCCCGAATGGTTATAGGATGCTCCAAAATTAGTTTTTAGCTTTTCATCTTTCAAGAAAGATTTGGTTACATTTATACCAGGCCCCCAAATGGTTGAAACTTGTGAAGCAGCGTATGTGTGGGTAAAATTAAAAGAAGTCGCAATATTCATTTTCTTTTCAGGAAAACCTAAATTGTAATTCATATTGGCATTATGAAATCTCGACAATCCGCCTCTTCTTACGATACCGTTTTCTCTATTAACCATATCATTCAATGAGTAATTAAAATTAATATTCTGAACTTTTTCTTTCGTGTTGGAAAGGATATAATTTACATTGATATTGGTATTCTGTGAAATCTGTTTGTAATCGATTGAGTCTTTTGGCTGTTGGATGATCAATGGATTATCATTGATCGTATTGAACTGATTCAGTTGTCTGCTGGTAAACATGGTGAAATTAGAATAACTTGCGGTAATCATCAATTTATCCGAGGCTTTCAGATTGGCATTAATCGCACCTACCCAGCGACTGGTCTGCTTTGCTTTTTTGCTGTCCAAATTATCTCTTTGTCTTCCTATGTTTGCAGAAAGTGATAATTTATCTTTCAACATCGTGAAAGAAGAATTGAGCGTAATGTTTTCTAAATCATTATTAAAATAATAAGCTCCTAATGTTCTGTATCCAGGATCTATTTTTTCGTATCGGACGCCTATCATTCCTTTTTTCAATTTGAGATTAACCCCTCCGTTATAAGCGGAATAGCTTTCCATAGAAGAATTGGGAGAAAGAAATTTAGAAGCAATTCCTTTTTTTATAGTACCGTTTGGTGTCGCTCTTAAATCATTAATGACAGAGGTATTGGCATATTCTCCGAACGCCTCAAGATTTTTATCTAGTTTAAAACTTCCGGTCATTGAAAGTACCAAGTTTTCCTGTGGCAAAACTCCTTTTGCATCAGGTGCTGTGTTCAGAGAACCTACATCATCTTTTGCATAAAATCCAATTAATCCTAGCTTATATCTTTCCTTGTCCCATTTCAAATGAGCACCATATCCCATTCTTTTGTACGCAGGAATGGTGTTGGGATTTCCGTTATCTTCTACAGCTTTGTTGAGCCTTCCTGTCATTAAAGCAACTTTCAATGGTATTTTCGGAGTCAGTTCCAAACCAGCACCAGTAAATAGCAACCCATTGAATGTATAGGGAGAAAAAGTCATATTGGCATCTCCAATATAAGCTTTTACCCATTTGTATTTTGGGGCAATACTAATACGATTAAACTTAAATGGCACCTGATAACCCAATTGGCTTCCCTGATTGGTAAAGCTGTATGATATGGGCATTGACCATTTGTACAAGCCGAGATTCAGATTTCCGTTCAGGAAATACGTAAACGGTTCTCTTCCGCTGTATACATTTGAATTATAAAAAACAGAATTAGCCGAAATCCCTCCACTGATTTTAAAAGGATTTTTCTTCAGTTCTTCTTTTGTTTTTTTTCCTAAATTTTCTAAATCTACTTCCTGGGCTTTATAAAAAGTAGAAGCTGAAATTAACAATAATAATGCAATCCTTCTAGTATAAATCTTCTTCATAAAAAACATTATGGTTGTTTTTGAACTTTAATATCAACTAATATGTATGAGCTTGCTCCTGCCTGTACAAAATCTTTAATTTTTATTGCTCCTTTTCTGCCGTCCTCTGTTTTAAACAAAATCACTCTTGGAACTACTGTATTATTAAAAGGTGTTTTTCCTGCATTAGTTTCATTTATAGTAATGGAATTAAAGTCACTTCCCTGATTAATCGCACCAAATCCCGAACTGGTTAGTTGTGTTCCTACCAATTCTTGTGAATTGACGATTTTACTATGAGTAGCATTCGGAATTGAAGCAAACGCTGTATTCTGAACTTCGTCTGGAGATACAAACTGATTGTAACTAAACGAAGAATTTAGTCCGAAAAAACCAAAATCTATTTTAGAGCCGTTTGTCGCAGTAACCTCTCCTTGTTTAATAACTGTACCTAAATAGGAGGAAAAAAAACATCCTACCGTAGAATGAGCAGTACTAATTCCTAATTTTATGTTGTTGAATGAAAGCAAATTGGTATTTGGATGTATAGTAACCTGCTTTTGAAGGATTTTGGTTTCTTTATCATTCGTCGCTTTTAAAATAATGCTGTATGTACCAGCACTTCCGAATTGAATATCAGGATTTGTCGCTGTAGATAAAGAGGGTGTTGCTCCTGCTATTTCCCATTCATAGGTATATGCATTAGTTGACAAATTATTCAGATGAAGCAACAGAGGTGCTTCATAGTCATTGTCAATAGGATCTACACTCCAGTTGAAATCTACCGTCATTGCGGGTTGTATGGTTACTGTTTTTTGAGTGGAATAGGTTTCCAATCCATTAGAAATTGTCAGTTTGATAACATGATCTCCCGGTGTTGTAAATACCACACTCGGATTTTGAGCATTAGAAGTTGCTGGATTTCCGCCATCAAACTCCCATAAGTATTGCGTAGCTCCTAATGATTTGTCTACCATCTGCAAAGTTACCGGAGAAATATCGCTTCCCTGCATCTGCCATTCAAAATCGACTTTCATAGCAGCATCAGCTTTTACCTCTATTGTTTTTTCTTCTTCATTGCCGTCTTTGTTGGAAGCTTTCAACTTTATTTTATACACTCCTGCCGCAGCATACGTAATAGGTTGTGGGTTTTTCTCTGTGCTACTCGTAACCGTTGCTCCTTCAAATGACCATTCGTAAGTATCGGCTCCTGTAGATTTGTTGGTAATTTCTACTTTTACGGGTACGGAATAATCATTGTTAACCACTTTTATAGTGAAATCTGCCTTTACTGGAATTCCTTCTTCAACTGCACATGAATTGAATGTGATAGCGAGAATCACAAAAAGAATAACAGAATATATTGTCTTTAAATATTTATAAAAATTCATGGTTTGTATTTTATCTTTATCATCAATTATTTTTATTGTACAAGCATTCTTTTTACCAATACTTCATTACCTGTTTCCAGTATAATCAGATAAGTTCCTGCGGGAAGAGATGTATTAAATGGTACAACGAAATAAGCAGCTTTCGGCTGAGTAACCGCAGGATAGGCCTCATGAGAAACCATATCCACAATTCGGATTTTGATAGGATTTTGTACTCCCAGACCTACTAAAACTTTGAAAACTCCATTATTCGGATTTGGCAGAAGTGTGAATTCTGTTATATTAGAGGCTTTTGTAGGATTAAGTGTAACTCCTGAAGTATTTTCTTCAACAATCACTTTTTTGTAAAACGTTTTCACACATTCGCCCTGAATTCCTTTCAATCCAATTTCATAAGAACCCGAAACTGAGAATTTAAGTTCTAAAAGGTTATTTGTTTTCTGAACAACCTGAATATTATTACCCGTTGGAATTATCCATTCTACTGCTTGTGGCTGAGTTGGTGAAGTATTAACCAATACTACACTCGCTTCTGAATAAGCATGAGTTGCCAGCATAAACTGAGGATTCAACACTTCAGATGAATTCTTAATTTTTACACTGTCAGTCGCTGTACATCCTTTAGAATCTGTAATGATTACAGTATATGTTCCTGCCGCAGATAAAGTAATGGTTGCCGAATTACCAATCACATTTCCGTTCTGGTCTTTCCACTGGTAAGTAGCGAGAGGATCGTTAATTGCAACGTTATAGGTTTGTGTATCTCCTAAACATAAGGTAACATCTGCACCTAAATCTACGGTAAGCTGCACAGGATCAGTTAAGCTATATTGCTTGGTTGAAATACATCCATTCGCATCAGTAACAGTCATCGTATAAGTCCCAGCTGGAATTCCGATATTGTCTGTTGTGGCAGCTCCGTTAGACCAACTAATGGTATAAGGAGCTTTGCCTCCTGTAATATTGGTTTTAATTTCTCCGTTACTTGCTCCAAAGCAGATAGGATTTTGAACTAAAACATCTGTGATAATAATTTGGTCAGGCTGAATAACCTGTACATTACCTTTCACTTTGCAGTTTTTGGAATCGGTCACCAACACAAAGTAATTTCCTCCCGGCAGTCCTGTAACCGTTGGCGTGGTGTGCATCGTGTTCCATTCATAAGATAAACTTCCTGTTCCGCCCGTTGCATTCACCGAAACCATACCTGTATTCTGATTGTAGCACGAAATGGTATTGGCAGACATCGTAATGGCTAATTGTGGAGGAAAGGCAAAAGTATATGAAGCATCTGCTGTATTATTGTTCACATCATGTACCAGAACCTTGTAGGTTCCGACAGATTGGTTGCTCAGAATTTGCTGGGTTGCTCCCGGAATATCTTGGAAAGCTCCTCCATTGAGTACCTGCCATTGATAGGAATACGCTCCTACCCCTCCTGTAACAACCGCTTTCAATTTACCATCTTCAGCTTCATCAGGAACACCATTGTTGTCCAAATCTAACTTATAAGGGTAATCATTCGCAAAATTACAGGAAATCTGCTTTTCAATTTCTATTGTAGCAACTAAAGGAAAAGGTTGTTCTACAATAAATTCCTGCGAAATAATGCCACAATTGCCTAATTGGGAAGTAGCATTGACGTAATTTTTATCTTTTACGGTTAGGTAATAATTTCCGGCAGGAAGATTTGCGAGTTTTATGGTGTATGGATTATTTACCGCATCGGTTGTAATTCCTGTAGAGATAATAGTTCCGGTCGGGCTGTCTTTTCTCCATTCAAAATTATAGCTTCCATCGGTATTTGGTGTTCCACCTGTTACTCTTACCGAAATATAGCCATTGCTTAGTCCAAATCCTGTAGGCTGAACGATTTCAATATCAGTAGTTGGTAGGGAAATGGCTTCAGAAGGTTGAGTAATGGTAACGGTAATTTCTTTTTCTACACTCGTATTGTTTGGATCTTTCGCTACACATTGGTTAGAATCCCTTACTTTTATTTTATAGATTCCTGCACTTAGATTCTGAATTGCAGTATTATTTCCATTACTAAAATTAGTCCAATCCAAGAAAGGTTGTCCATCCTTTATGACTTTATACTGGTATTGATTTTGTCCGCCACCTGCGGTAAGATTTATAATACCGTCATTTCCCTGAAAACAATACACATTGGTTTGTGAAGTCATAGAAAAAGTAACCGGTGTAGGTTTTGTAATCTCAAAATTGATGGTATGGGTAGGACTGTCGGTATACGTTGCATTACCATTATATGTACCGAGTATATCCAATTTATACGTTCCCGGAGGAAGGTTTTGCAAGGTGTAAGAAGTGCTGGTCTGTAAATTACTGGTAATATCCTGATTAAGAACAGCTGCTCCTGTTACGGTATTGACCAAAGAGATTTTTAAAGTTTCACCAGAAATCAATGTTCTGTCAAAATTCAGTGTTGCAGTACCATCAGTAGTATCAAAACATCTCGTGGGTGTTACAGAACTTGTAGGAATATGTGGAGCAGACTGAATAAGTGTTAAAACTACGGGAGGAGAAACCGAAAGATAGATTCCACTAGTTAAACAAGATACTACTCGGAAATAAATATTCTGTCCTACATATTGTGTGTAATTTGCTCCGAAAAGATCTTTTGCCGAAACGCTTAATTTATTTAAGAGTGATAAAGAAGAATTAATATCCACCCAATTGATATTATCTACACTGTACTGATAGGTATATAAATTAGCCGCAAATCCTTGTCTTGCGTATAGATTTACCTTATCATCACTAGGTAAAAAAGTATTTGTGGCTCCTGTATCCGTTAAAGATAGTAAAGTATGAACAGGAGTAACTCTTGTTTTAAAGGTAATCTCAGACATTCTCGGAGAATTACTTGGCACTAAAAAACTCTGCAAGGGACAAGTAGTCAAAGTATTAGTGACATCATAGTTCGCGTCAGTACCTGATCTGAAGTTTACAAAACCAGACACACGAATTGAGACTGGGCGTTTAGACCTAATTATTGGTGGATTTAAATTCCAGTCCCATTCATCGTGTTCTTCTTCTGTAATATTTCTATAGTAAATTTGCTCTTCTGAATTATCTTCGTATTTAAGGGTAAGAGTTACATTAGAACTTGTGCTATTTTTAACCGGTTCTCTGATCTCAAACCTTAAATTATACAATTCGAATTTATATTCTGCCTGTCCTCCTTGTCCCCAAAGGAAAGCAGTATTCATAATCAATAATAAAAATAAAATCTTTTTCATTTTGGTGTTTTTTAATATTCAATGGTTATTTTTTCGGTTTTTGTAACCTGATTATTCTTTAACATAGGTTTTAGGAGATAGGTGTAAGAGTTCCCCGTTTGTACCGATTTGTCTTCCAAGAAATTTTGAGAACCAGTTAATGTACCCCAATGCGTTGGTTTTTCTGATCCTTTTTGACGGTATATTATAATTTCTCCGACTTCTTTGCTGCCAATCTTCCACAGCAATTCTATCAGTTTTTTGTTTCTGTTGGCAGAACCTGATAAATTGGTTAAAACAGATTGCGCTTCAAAACTGTTGCTTCTTAATGTAATTTCGGGCGATTTGTCAGATTTCAATTTGTTTTTGTCAATCGCTAACAGATAATAAGCATAGCGTTTATCAACTTCTACATTTTTATCGGTATAAGTGAAATTGGGTTGAATATCTTTCGTTTCATAGATCATTTTCCAGCTTTTATCTGCTTCGTCTTTATCCTGACGGTACAATTGGTGCAATGCAACATCATCACTGTAGCTTCGTAGCCAGTGAAGGGTTATTTTTCCGTCTTCTTCAAGCTTGTATTCTGTAAAAACAGGAGATTGAGGTTTTACTTTATCGGGTTTTTCCAATTCCAGAATGACAGATGGCTTAGACTGATTTTTTCTAATATCTGTTGCCGTTACATAGTAGTAGACTTTTGAGTTTAGGTTTTCTAAAACTACATTGTCTTTATATTTGTTTTTCGAAATGGCTTGTGGGGTAATTCGTACCATCTCATCTCCTTTTTGGATTCCCCTGAAAATGTGATAGCCTTCCAAATCCTTTTCTGTATTGGCTTTCCATTCCAGATGTACAACTCCTAAAGAGTCAATTTTTCCTTTAAATTCTAAAGGAGTTTCCGGAGGCGTCATATCATTTGGCTGAGCAAGAACTGAGAAAGATTCTCTTTTGTCTTTATTCTTTCCTATTGCCTGAATTTTATAATAATTAGATGGCGCCAAACTTTTGGTCACTAATGTTCTTGTCGTAACAGGGATTTTATTCTTAACAACTTTATAGGTATTCTCCAAATCTGTTTCGGAGTGGAGGAGTTCAAAAGAAGAAATGTCTTTTTCGGCTTCCTGTGGAAATTCCCAATTGATGGTAATTTGTTCGTCTTCAGCAATCTTAAAATTTGAAATTCTCGGAGTTTTTTCAAGGCTTTTCTTTCCTTCTCCTGAAACAGCATCGGAATAAGGTCCGTAATCTCCAAAAATAGTTTTCCCTCTGATTCTGTAGCTGAATTTTGAATTATTTTGAGCCAATGAGTCCACAAATGTCATTCCCTGTGCCTGTCTTCCATCCGCATCATTCATATTCATTACCGGGAGATCTCCCAAAGATTTAAAAGGACTTCCGTTCTCCGATTTTTCTACGTAGTACGAAGTGTAGGTATCTCTTAGTTGTAAATATTCCCATGAAAGAGTGACGGTTTTATCTTTAAAAATTCCGATAAAATCAATCGGTTTTGGCAAATCAGTGTTGTTGGAAACCTCAGCGACAGCATCCCCCTTCATTACCAAAGCCGAAACTCCGGAATTACTGTTTTGATTAATGCTTACTGAATAGAGATATCTTTCATTAGATTTTACATTGACGTCGGTATAAGCCCAGCCTGCCAATTTTGCAACTTCAAAATCTAAATCCGCAGCCATTAATGCATAAGCGAAACGCTGTTCTACTTCCTGAGATTTGTTGACTACTCCTTCAAGTTTTCCCTGCTTTTCTCCTATTTCTACTTCAAAACTATCTCCGAATAGTGATTGTGCCACAATAGCGGCATTGTTGTTCTTTTCGACAACCTTTTTCCATTCTGCTTCGGAAGCGGGCTTGAAAATTCCCAAATCTTTTTCTTCGGGCTTCTGAAGGAGTTTTCCATCTCTTGAAAGGGTGTATCTTTTTAGTACAAAACCTGTCTTGTTTGCTTTTTGCCAAGATATTGGTTCGTCTACTGCCCATCGCAGCGAGATATGATCCTTCTTACTGTCGGCTTTCAGACGGATATGCGGAACAATAGTTTTTTCTTGCTTTTCCTGTGAAAAAGCAAAAACTGAAATTATCAGAAAGCAAAGACTCAATAGGTATTGTTTATTCATAAGACATAGGAATATAATCTTCCTGTGAGAAAATTAACTTCTCCACAGGAAGATGAATAATTAATAAGATTTATTTTTTACAACTTGAAGTATAGTCTGCAAGAACCTGAATCAATCCTTCTTTGGTCTTGGTATCATATTTAGAAAAATCCAAAGACGGACAACTTAGATATTCATCAAAAGCTTTTTTGATTTTCTCAGGTTTTCTCTTTCCGAAACCACCTTTTTCACCTAAATAAACTGCTTTAGGCTGATTGGCTAATTTTATAAAGTAATCTTCCGGAGTATTTATATCTCTAAGAACATAGTTTCCTTCTTTTTCTGTCATAATTTCAGTAAAAGCACTTCCACCAAGCATATTGGTGCCCAATACACTAATAAAACATCTGTCTCCTGCGCAAAACCGCACTTGGTCTTTTGCTTTGTAAGTTTCTTTTTTACCATCAACTATTATTGATACCGAAGGTGTAAAACCACTAATGCTTGAAACATTTTTTTCTCTTCCTAATTTTACATCTATGAACTCAAATTCGGCTGTGATGACTCCCTCTTTTTTGTTTCCATCTTTATCAATTACATATCCCTGTACATCATAAATATTTTTGGAATTGGCTTTTGCGCTACTTTCTGCATCATTATTCTGTTGGTTAATAGCATCTGCATTTTCCTGATAGGCAATCTCGGTCATCGCTTTCATATCGCCCAATTGGTAACCATTGGCATACAGCTTTTTAACCACTCTTGGTGCAAGCTCATCGTATTCTAATCTTTCGGAAGTGTAATTCGCTAATTTAATCGGGAAAGATTTTCCGTCAAACGTTTTTACTTCCAATCCGCTTTTCACATTTGCCTGATCCCAGCTGGAGAAATTGATTTGTGCAACGGGGATTTTGTTAATATCCAAAACCGTATAGGTAAGGAATTGTTGCACCATATCTTTTCCAGTCACTTTGCGGACAATGTAACCAATTTTTTGATTGTTGGCACTGATGATTCCTACGTTACTAATTAAGATTTTGTTGTCAGAAGCTATGGCGTCTTCTGAGCTATTAATTGCTTTGTATTCTTCTATCCTGTCATCTTCGGCTTTGGAAATGCTTCTATCCTCGGTCTGGAAAAAACTGTTAATTTTGTTTTCATCAATGCCGGAAGCGGGTAAAAGTGGGTCAGTACTTTTAGTCAAATTTTGTGTAATGGGTTTTTCAAATCCAAAAGAGAAACTGGTTTTGTCAATCAGTTCCATTTCTTTTACTACGCCATTTGCTCCTGTGAGTTGAAGCCAGTATTTAGAAGCGTAATTTTTTAAAGGTGTTTGATTGGTAATGGTAGCTGTAAATAATGCTTTGCCTAACAAATCGCTGATTGTATAATTGTTTTTCTCTTTGTCGATCTTAGCAACCGATTTCCCGTCAATCTGGATTTCGCCTTTCTTTACTTTTACTTCCTGTGCGTAAGCAAATGTGCTTACGGCTACCATTGCGATTGGTAAAAATTTTAATCTCATCATTTTTTTGTTTTTTTTAATTGTTTAATTATTCTAAGGTGTAACTCACAAATTCATCTACTTTGTCATAAGGAATACCAGTATGAGGTGACTTAATTATTAGTGTATTCCAAGGCTTCCATTCATCTGAAAGCTCTGTATTAGTTATTTGGCGGTGTTCTAAAATCCCTTCTATAAAATAATCTTTTAATGGCATTTCCAATACTCTTTCAACACCATCTTTAGTAAGAACTATTTTATATTCCAGCCTTTTTTTCTCATTAATATGAAAAGAAAATACACCACTATCCCAAGAGCTCAAATATTCTAATTCATCATCACTATCATATTGAGTCGGGAGTAAATTATTCTCTTGTTCAAACTCAAAAATCATTGACATCATTCTGTCATTTGTCCATTGGAAAAATACTTCTGCTCCATTTAATATATCCCGCCTTTCTTTGAGTACGTCCCACCAATATCTTTCAGAATAAGTCCCGTCAATATTAATTTCTATTCGTACACGATTAAATTTTTGAGCAGAATTTATTTGTTCTTCAAATTTATCTGCCATTTTTCTAACCTTATTTCTAATAGGTCTATTGGAAACTTCCGTGTTTCTATATTCATTATTTTTTTTATACCTAACTATAAAATTATAACTACCCTGTAATGTGAACACATAATCAACAATTAACCTATCATATTCAAATTCATTATAATAAGTTCTTATATCTAAAATCAGATCATCCATTCCAATTAATACTTTATTCTAAAATATAACTAACAAACTCATCCTTTTTATCTGAAGGAATATCATTATGTGGCGATTTCAAAACCATAGTATTCCATGGTTTCCATATATTAGAAAGTTCTGTGTTCGTGGAATGATAATGTTCCAAAATTCCTTTAATAAAATAGTCCTTTAAAGTCATTTCTAAAACTCTTTCAACTCCATCTTTGGTTAGAACAATTTTATATTCCAATTCATTTTTATCATTAATATGAAAAGTAAATACCCCACTATCCCAAGAACTCAGATATTCTAAATCTCCATCATTATCATATCGTGTTGGGACAAGACCATTATCCTTTTCAAATTCAAAAATCATTGACATCATTCTGTCGTTTCCCCAATGGTAAAAGACGTTTGCATAATCTACCAAGTTTTCGTTTGCATTTTCACTTTCCCATTGATATAAACTCGAGTATGTCCCATCTTTTTTGATATTATAGATTACCACATTAAATTGCTCTTCCGTATCAATTTTAGTTTTAAAAAATTCGTAAACTTGATGCTCATATTTAAATAATTCTCTCCCATCTAATGAAGTATCTTTTTTATCATTATTTTCGAGGTACGATATGAAAACATCGTAGCTACCTCCAAGAGTAAATACAAATCTCACTTCTAATATGTCGTAAGAAAATTCTTTGTAATACTCGTAAAAAGCTCTAGTTACAATATCCATATTTGTCATAAAATTATTCTAAAATATAACTCACAAATTCATCTCTCTTGTCATAAGGAATATCATAATGAAGAGACTTTAATACCATAGTATTCCAAGGTTTCCATTCATTTGAAAGTTCTGTATTGGTAATCTTATGATGTTCCAAAATTCCTTCTATAAAATAATCTTTTAAAGGCATTTCTAATATCCTTTCTTTACCATCTTTTGCAAGGATTATTTTATATTCTAACTCATTTTTATCATTAATATGAAAAGTAAAAACGCCACTATCCCAAGAACTCAAATATTCTAACTCTCCATCACCGTCATATTGAGTTGGTAAAAGATTATTATCTTTTTCAAATTCAAATATCATAGACATCATCCTGTCATTTGCCCATTGATAAAATACTTGTGCATAATTTAACAGGTTTTGCTTTTGTAGACCAGAATCCCACCAGTCATGTTCTGAATATGTTCCATCGGGATAAATCTCAATTTTAGCCTTGTTAAATTTTTCTGATGTATTTAATACTCCTTTTTGTCTTTTATGTATTATATCAGCTATGTCAAACAATTCAAACTCTCCCCATAAAGTTTTTTCTTCACCTTTAATTACGGTAAGTTGTGGCTCGTAACCTCCTGCTTCAGTAAAATTTATTTCAATTAAAATTTTATCCCAAACTTTTTCTTTGAAAAATTCATCTACAATGGTTAATATTTTTTCCATACATATATCAATTGGTTATTCCAAAGTATAGTTCACAAACTGGTCAACCTTGTCATAAGGAATACCAGTATGAGGTGATTTAATTATCAAAGTATTCCAAGGCTTCCATTCATCTGAAAGTTCTGTATTGGTAACCTTATGATGTTCCAAAATACCTTCTATAAAATAATCTTTCAAGGGCATTTCCAAGACTCTTTCAACTCCATCTTTGGTAAGTACTATTTTATATTCCAATTCATTATTTTTATTGATGTGAAAAGTAAAAACGCCACTATCCCAAGAACTCAAATATTCTAACTCTCCATCACCGTCATATTGAGTTGGTAGTAAATTATTCTCTTGTTCAAACTCAAATATCATTGACATCATTCTGTCGTTTGCCCATTGGAAAAATATTTCAGCACCTGCAAGCAGATCATCCTTTTCCTTACCCTTATCCCAAAAATGATTCTCTGAAAAATTCTTATTATTATCTATTTCAATCAAAAACTTGTTAAATCTCTCGACAGTATTAATTGTATTCTCAAAATATTTAGATATTATTTCTATTTCATCATCAATTGGTCTCGGGCTTTTGGTCGTAGAAACTACATCTCCCGAATCCATAATATATTTTACAAAAAACTTATAGCTTCCCGATTCTGTAAACTGATACTCAACAATTATTTTTTTGTATTCATACTCATTGTAATAGTTATAAATTGCATTAACTAATGTTTCAATATTTATATTCATCTTATGGATTTTTAATTTTCCTTACACTTAAACTCTCACTATAATTACCATTTGTATAGATATCCACGCCAACTTCAAAAGGTCGCTTAGAGTCTCCTGAAAATTTAAAATAAATTTCCGCTTTAACTTTTGTACTTGGATTAAGCTTTTTAAAATCCGAAACAGCCTTTTCCATATTATACCATTCTCCACCAGCTCTGTTTTGAGCTGCATTTTGAGAGAAGTAATTAATTTGCTCACTCGGTCCACCCCATTCATTTCTAAAGATATGTCCTCCGTCATCATCCGGATGTCCATCTTTCACTCTTTTAGTTTCCTGCTGGTAAGCCTCATTTCTTGCTCGTGAATGAAAATCTAAATCTTCCATTACTGCTTTATTTACTCTACCAAGCTCATCAGTTTCAAAAATGTATCTGCCATTATCAACCACATATCTGAAGTTTTTCATCAGTGGCGGTGCAACATTAAGGAATTTATTCCATCCCTGTCCGGCATCACCTGCTGTAGCACGTATTTCATTATTTAAAATTTCAGCCCATCTTTTGCCATCTTTATCTACTAATCATTGTTTATATTAATTTCAAGTTTTGATACAAATTCTGCATTTATATCCAAAGTATTATGTTGCAATTTTAAACTACTTTCTATAAAACTTTCAGATCTATTAATGTAAAATTTCATTATACTCTTAATTTTCGCACTTTCTAAAAATTTCAAAATATTTAAAGTAGTTATATCTTTCTTGAAACTTCCAATTTTAATTTCTTTTTCATGTAAACATTTCTGTAAAATATTTTCTATTTCTAATTCACTAAAATTATCTGTACGAAAGAAAAATGGAACTCCCAAATTGTTTCTATTATTATAGTTTACATCCATAAAAAAATCAGATTCTAGTTTTCCTATTACTATAGTACTCTCATAATGAGTAAACTCTTTAATACAAATAGATTTAAGTGATTTTTCATTCTTATCTAGAATGTAAATTGCATATAAATCAGACGTGTCAAAATTCTTAAAAAATGAATTTAAATAATCCGTATTTATAACATCTACTGAAATATCATAGCTAAAATCACTTTCATATTGTGTTTCAATAAAAGGAATGCTGTCACACTTAGCAACAAGATTTTGAGATATTAAATTATACTTTCTTAATCTGTCCATATTATATGTTCATGCAGTTTATTATTTTCCAAATTTATATCGTCAAATTGATCTAAAGAGAATTCACCGAAATTAAAATGTTCCTTATTAACTCCTCCTCCAACTAAATTCTCTGGAATATCTGGTAAATCTTTTCTAACTAATAAAACATGACTTTCATCTTTACCCGTTAAGTAAACTTTAAGTTCAAGTTGCTTTCCTGTATATCTATCTGTTATATATTTAGTTTCAAGATATTTTGCATCAAATTTCTTAATTAAAAAATTAGTTGCTTCTTGCTCACTCTTTACGATATTATAAGCTCTATCTAACTTTGCCTTATCTTTTACAACTTTTATAGCTTTAATATCACCTACTACATCTTCTTCGACACTTCCAATATTTATGTCAAGAGTTTTAATCCAAGGAATTAAATTTTCAATTTTAGTTGCTAAGTCATCAGAAATATTATTTAAATACTTTTTTATACTGAAATAAGCCCCCATTGTAACACCGTTACCAGTACAGTTCACACATTCTGTAACAGGTGGCTGTATTTTGGTGCTTGTACCATCAGGATTAATCTGATACCACTCTGAACCATCTGCACGACGGATACCGTTTTCAAAGATCGTCATAGGACCATCAGTAGTATATACTTTTTTACCAGTGACTGCCGCTAATGCTTTTGCAGATTCTAAATCGTTGCAAGAAAGTAAAACTATATTTTTGTTGGCATTTCCCGTCTCTTTAAGCTTTTTGGTAATGTACTCACCAAATTCTTCCGGGCTTAGTTCTATTCCGTCTACAATAAATTTACCTTCTGAAGTAGCGTGCAGAGAAAGGTGAATTTTGTCTTTATTCAAAAGCTGAGCTACATATTTTGAAACATTTGAACGTAATTTTTGGCTTATTGCAGGTTCCAGCTTTATTAGAGGCTCTATGATAAATTTACCTGCTTTCGAAACCACTGGTTTTATAACAAAGCGCCCGGTAAACTTTGCAAATTTACCAATCATTTGCCCCATTACATCAAGCTTCTCCATTGTCTGCACAACAGCAGTTGCTCCTTTTATCTCTCCTGCTCCTATAAAGCAAGA
Organism: Chryseobacterium urinae; assembly: GCF_030518295.1. Classification (NCBI taxonomy): domain Bacteria; kingdom Pseudomonadati; phylum Bacteroidota; class Flavobacteriia; order Flavobacteriales; family Weeksellaceae; genus Chryseobacterium; species Chryseobacterium urinae. The sequence goes on from NZ_JAULSJ010000015.1 coordinate 50,340, forward strand.
TGCTACTACGAAAGTTACTTCACCTGCTCCATAAGATACCATACAAGGATTGGAAGTGTATTTGTTCCACTGTTCACCTACCATTCCTTTTACATCTTTCCACTGTATTTTGGAAATCGTTGTTGCAAAATTGGTTCTGGCATCATTCTCATTCGTAATCATTTTGATTAAGAATGAACCTCCTTCAGGAATTGCTGCAGCCGTTCCGACCAATCCGTTCCAAACTCCGCAAGTGAATGCAAAATCTACACGGCTTGGTGTATATTTCTCTCCCATCGGAGATCCAATTAATCCGCTTAGTTCATCATCAATAACTTTTAAACTTACATAAGAATAAATCTTTGCAGGGAAAGGATTGTAGTCTGTATTATCAGGATTATAATACTTTTCAGGAATTTTAGCTTTGGTCAATAACTCCGATAGACCGTCTAGAATTGCAGTTAAAGGATTGAATTTCATCAACCAGAAATCATCTATCCACGCTGAGTTCTGTTTTAGCAGTAGTTCTATATCCTTAGCAGATTTTCCTGCATATTCCGGAAGACCACTGCCAACATTAATCTTGATATCGTATTTCTTAGTCTGACTGTTCACATTCAGCCAGATTACCATTTCCTTAGCTTCAGGCTGATTGTATCTTGCTTGTACTTTTTGTAATACCGACGCTGCAGTATTCTCGTCAGTAATGAAGATCTTCCCTTTGATCCCAGTTGAATTTTTATTAGAAACAATGCTTCCTAACATTGCCTGTATTTCCTCGGCAGTAAATCTTCCTGTATAGTCTACAACATCTTTTGATTCATCTGTTGCTGTACCATCACCCGTAGAAGGTCTTTTGTATAAATCATCTACAGACTTCAATCCATTTCCACTTCCAGAACCTGAACACGCTATAAATCCAGAATAAACCGGTTTAGTATTGTCTTCAATTTTATCGTATTGAGTAATATAATCTGCTAGGGCCTGAACTTTATCTGTCTTAGATAAAATATTTGAAACAGCATTTGCATAGCTTGTTTTTATGAATTTAGATTTTCCGCAAACTGCATTATGATCATATATTATCCAAACAGCACTATTATCTTTAGGTGTTTCATTAGAGTTGTATTTTGTTTTAGATGTATCACCATTAGGATAATAACCCTTCTGAGATTCAACCCATTGATATTGTATTGTATTTTCAACAAATCCAGGTAAAAAACCTTCTCCAACAGAAACAATTCCGTGTAATGCTGTCGAAGTATTAGCTTTGATTAATTTAAAATCAGGTGTCAATCCAAAACCGCCAGCTAACTCTCCACTACTTTGCCCTTGGAATGCATATAGCTTAAACGCAGGATCATTTACCTGTTTCCAATCCAAGTGAGACAATTCTTCTCCTGTGCTATAATCCATCAAAAGAGGAGTTGCACTTTGCGTAGTTCCGTAAGTTTTCCACGGGTGTTCCAATTTAAACACACCGTGACCTAATTCGTGACCTCCTGTTTTGTCTTGTGCATTGTTGTACACATACCCAAACTGACCGTTCAGACGCATATAGCCTTTTTGCCCTGTGGAAGATTTTTTATCCGTTACAAACAATACATATCGAGCATCAGTGCCTTTATAAAGTGCATTGATTTGTTGCTGTTGCGGACTGTAGGTACTCATCAAATCGGCATCTTCACTATTAATCGTATCTCCGCTTACAATACTGCTGATGTCTAAAACAGGATCTTTCGTAACATTGAAAGTAACCCCTATTTTTTTGTAAATCTGATTAAGCTTATCACCTTGAGATTGTAGTTTAGACTGAGAATTAGCATCCAATGGTACTAAACTTACATTCACCGTTTTCGGGCTTAAGTGTACCAATCTGAAACTGCTGATGATTTTTTGCTTAGAAATACTGTCTTTCGGCATTAATACCGCAATCACTTCCTCTTCAGCGTAATCAAATGCACCAATTAATTTTAACTGATAGTTTCTTTCTGTATCGGTTTTATTAATTTCTGTAGCTTCAATGGCTTTACCGATGCTCAATGTTTTGAAGATGATGGTAGCATCTTTCAAAGCTGGATCGGTAATGCTTACTTTGGCATCAAAGAGTTCAGTTTTTTTATTGACCGTTGCTTTGTAAGGAACATACACAGTATTGTTCTCCGAATCTTTTACCGATGGATATTTGTCTTTTGGTAGTTTGGTTTTCTCTGCGGTATCATAGGCAAATTGTCCGTTTACGTTTTCCTTCCACTCTATTTTAATACCTTTTGCGGTATACTGGTTTATGGTAGCATTGCTTCCGCTTCCTGTTACGCCATCGGTATTGGTAGAGGTAGATGCTCCGCCTTGGGCAACGGTTCCGCCTTTGGTTACGGTTCCATTTTCATCCACTGTCCAAATAACTCCGTTAGAGTCAGTAAACGTGTAATCTTTACCGCCCGGATATTCGGTTGTACTTCCTGTTCCACCGTTTCCATCACTTCCTGTGATGGTTATTTTTCCAGGAGGAGGTGTAGCCGAATAAATGATATTGCCAATTGGGAAATTCACAAAAACATCTTTTACACCTTGGTCTCCAAAAGTTTCTCCAAGTCCGGCAGAAGCATAATTTACCGCAGTTTCATTAGGATCATATGTGGTTTCAATAACGCCTTCAATCAGTTTCTTGTCGGTATTCAGCATGATATTATTGAAGCTCACTTTTACCTTGGTTTGGGCTAAATAAGGAACTTGTATAAAACCTGTACCAGTGTAGATACCGTTGCTACCCTGTGCAGAAAGTACCGTAACAGGGAAATCGCCTGCCGTAAATACTTCATTAACGCCCAACATGGTCTGTAAAGGATTTTTGTTGGCGATGTCGACCGCAGGCATTATTCCGCATTGGTAGTTATTGTCTACATCATTGGCATTGGTGGTAAAATATTGTATGGCACTGTAAGAATAGGCATTTTCGTTAGAACTTTGCACCTGCCCACAAACAGAACCCACACGGTATTCATATTCCGTAAGGTCTTCCAACCCAGTCAAAATTGCCGGAGACTGATAACTTTGCTGGGTCATCCATTCCGTATTGCTGTTCTTTTTACGGTATTGTACGTTGTACAAGCCTGCTGGCTGTCCGCCAAGGCTCCAGCTGATCTCCACTCTTCCTCTACCCACATTTTTTGCCATCAGGAGTGTAGGAACCGTACAGTTTTCTACATAATCAAAATAGTAAATCTCAGAAAATCCGTTGTTTTTATAAACACCGTTGTCTTCTGTAGGGTTAGCTCCTAATACGGGATTTCCGCTTTTTGCCTGAACTTGCCACGCATATCTTTTCCCTGGAATGAGCTGGGTTTTATCCAATCCGTAATACAGTGTTGGTGCATAGGTTTCTTCCTGCCAAAGTGGTGGAGAAGATAAAAATCCCGAAATGGGAGATTGTCCTGCATCCCACAATTCTTTAAGTGTGAAAATGTATTTTGTGTTAGGAGCAATCTGTCTAGGCATCCACTGAAATACGATTCCGCTTCCTCCTGCATACGGAGACATTGCCTGTACTTTTTCTGCATTTTGCGGAAGATTAAGCATTGGCGGATCATACTGCGTAAGAAATACCGTAGCGCAGGTTTTGGATGAAAGATTGTTTTTCGTGTAATAATCATATGCCTGAAAACAGAACTGATAAACTCCGTCTGAAAGAGGTTGTGCATATTGCACTGCATTAATGCCTCCTAAATTCTGTAATTCAAATAATGCTCTTAAATCTACATTGGTAAGCGTAACATTACTTCCAGGATAAAGAAGAAATGGGTTCATTCCTACAACGAATTCATTGCTTTGCGCAAAAGGAACGGCGTTTAATCCTGCTTCTAAAGTAAATTTAATACCTGTTTGGTGTTGCGGTTCCATCAAATCGGTCATCACAACCTGTAGTTGTAATTTATTATCCGTAGATGTGGCGTAATCTCCCAACTTCATACTGTATGGAGGGATTACCACGGGTACTAATTTTACAGGATATTGCTGTGACTTTATAGAGATAGATTGTAAACCGAATAACATAAGCATTACAAATGCCCAAGCTTTAATTCCGAAATTTTTAAATTTCAGCCTGTTATTTGGATTAAATTTCCTTTTATTGATATATGAATGGCTCATCACTCTGTTTTGTATTGTTGTGTTTTTGTCCGCGTAAAATTTTCTTATTTAAGTTTGAAGTTCAGAATTATTTAAATTCATAATCAATCTGCTTTTCTGAACCTGCTTTATCTCCCGGTAAGACGTATTTTGCTTTTACTTTATATTTTGTAGTTGGTATTGTTCCATAAGTTGATTGAAGCAAATTATTAATGGCTTGTGGTCTTGCATTCATAGGAGTTCCTACATATTTGGAAGCAGCTTTGGACAAAAGCTCATACCAATCAGATTTGTAGAAACTGAATAGATCATATTTGTATGGGAAAGTTTGTTTCAAAAATCCATTCCCTTTGTCACTTCCCAAGTATTGCAGATATGATGTGAAAACAGGGAATGCTTTTACAGGTGGGATTCCTGCAAAATCTTCTTCGTTTTCTGCTCTGTCTAATGTCAATTGATTAATAGGATAGGCATCATAGAACAAGCCTTTGAATTTACCTGCAAAAGAATCATCCATTAAAGCGGTAAGATTGATAAGTGGCTTGTTGTCTGTATATTTCGTTCCTGTAAGTTCGGCAACATCAAAATATTCATCAGCATTCATATTATTCTGAAGCATTATGACATCCGAACTTAGTTTGATCCATAACGGATTAAAATTCAAAGAGGATAATTTATCAGACATCTTGTTGTATTTACTTGTTCTGAATACAAACGATAATCTGTCGATTTCACCGTCTTTGGAAAGGTTTTGAGCGGTCTTGGTTTCAGTTGTGGTGGTAACTGAGCTATCTTCGTTTGTGTTCGCATCAGGATTTGAAGTGTTATTATCAACACCTCCTGTAGAGTTTAGTATATTCCCGGATTGTCCACTATTTGTATTTCCATCTGTTTGACCGGCATTCTTATTTTTAGCAATTAAAGCAAGAGTATAATCTTTCTGTTTATTAAGATTTGGAACATTGAACTTTACAATATTGTCATTCTCATCATAAGAGAAATTACTTTCTGTTTGAGAATCGGCAGCGAAAACTGCTTTTGTAGTCCAGTTAGGGTCATCAAACAAATAATCCTGACCTCTTTTCAACTTGATGTATCCGTTGTTACTTTCCTGGATATAATAATTTTCCTGTTCAACTACAGGATAAGCGTACTTGATGTTCGACAACGGAATAACATTAGGAGCCGTTCTGGTAGTGAAAGTACGTTCTTCAACTTCTATCGCTTTTTGTCCGTCTACCATTACTACTTCATACATTCCGTTCTTTTTCTCCATAAAGCTGACCTGTGCGATTGCTTTCAATGTTTTGCTTGGCGGAAGAATATCATCTGAAACAAAATTGGCAACATCTTTAGAGTTTGCATATTCTATGACTCCTTTTATTTCTTTTCCTTGATCATCAATAATCGTCATTTTTTCAACCACAATTTTGTAGGTATGGTCGCCATCATCTTCCGGAATAACAATTGGTTCATTTACTCTCATTGCAAATGTTGCCTGAGGAATGGCAAATACATCCACATTGGTATCATCTTTTTTAGGAGTTAAATCGGTAATGATTTTCATACCTCCTAAAACAGACGCATTTTCTAGTACACATTCTTCTCCGAATTCCATTTTAAAACGGAATCTTCCTTTAATCATTCCTCCAAGTAAATTATAATATCCACCGAGATATCCTCTTACCCAATACGGATTCGGACCTTTTGCCTGAAGCAAAGAAGCAACACCCGCTTTAATAATTGGAATTTTCTTTCTAATGAACCAAAGCTTTATTTTGATTCCCAATTCTCCCTGAAGATAAACGTAAGCCTGTCCGTTGGCATACCATCCATTGATTCCTATTTGATCACCACCACGGTTTGAACATTTTGCGTCACCATAGTCCTTCAACATAATATCGGTTCCTAAACCTGCCTGAAAACGAGCATATAAGAATAACGCATTCATATCTCCTGTATCAAACTTAAGGTGGGTTCCAAAAGCAAACCCTTTTCCATCTCCTAAAGCATTTAAACTGCTCATATAATCGATATCGCTCAGTTGAAGTCCTAAAATTTGAGCAACTTCAGGTGGTGGCGGTGGACTTCCCGGAATACGGTTTCCGACCATGAAATAGCTGCCGGATTGTAAAGAAAAATTCCCAAAACCAACTTTCAGACCTATCATATCGGTTGGCGTCCCAATATGCATATACCATTCGCTTGGTGCAATGTGTACCACAGCCCAACCAGCTCTGCCATTGGGTCCGATACCAGAAATGATACCATTGGCAATATTTACAAAAACATCTAAGCTGGCGTGAAAAACACTGTTGTTGAAATCATAGTTCATTGCCAATTTAGCATAAATAGCACCTTTCACATCTTTGGTTATGGGATATTGATCATCCACTACTTGTGTATCTAAGAAAGAATTTACGTGGCTGTTATTTTTTAGATCATTTATGAATTTATTGTTCCCCGTCATCTCTTTGAACTTATCTTTAACTCCCGCTAAAGGATCTCCGGGAATCAGCTTGGATAAATCAGCCATAACCAATGCCTCTCCAATAAATCCAACATTGGCTAAACCTCCGTTTGGATTGGTTGACATATTGAAACCGGCCATAATACTGATTGCATTTTTGCTGGCGATAGATCCATAAATTCCAGCTCTCAATGCCAAACCAACCGAATTGTCTGGAGTTAAAACTAAAGCTTTGTCTTTATATGCAGGATCTAATGACATATCTCTGTTTGGAACCATTCTGTAAAATGCTCCTCCGGTAAATCCTGTAATCGTTAATGCAGATGCTTGAATTTTAAGTCCGTCTACTGAACCTTCAAATCCCCAATATCTAAAAGTACTGAATCCATAGGCTGCATTTACATTGACTTCAATATTCAACTGCTTTAACTTTGCATTCAAGTGTGCCGTAAAACCATCTCCGTATAATGGGTCATTACGCATAATCTGAAACTCTCCCGAAACTATGGCAACTCCTATATCTACATTTCTCAGACCCAATTTAGTAAGATTGAATCCGTTATACTTCCATCGTTGACGATTGTTTTCGTTGACAATCAAACCATTGATTTTCATCCCTCCTGTTGCGGAGAATCGCTCTTCTTGGAGACCTACTGTGATTTCAAAACCTAAATTGGCATAGCCATTATCTGCTTCTACGAATATATTTTTTATACTTGCAGGAAAGCCTACCAGTTTTTGTTCTCCCTGTACCCCAAAATATTGTGCGGTAACATAAGGTGCTTTTGTCTGGAGTGTAAGTTCTCTAAATTGGATTCCTTTAAAATCTGCATCTTTTTTTGCATTCGGATCGCTGTTATTATCAGTTGGGCTTCCATTAGCTCCAATTGCCAAAGTTCCGGTAAGGACTGCCTTGGGTAAGAATTCTCTATTTTTAACTTTTAATTCTAAATAAGAACCTGGTGCGATGGTTGCTTTTGCACTCCAGATATCAAAACTGATCTCATCCAAGGTGGCAACCGTAATCATATATTCTTCTTCGGTAATTACTCCTTGATAACCAAGATGATTAGGTAAATTATTATTCGGATTAGCATTGTTTTGTTTCTGAACAGGTAACTGGACTTTTCCCTTTAGGTTAGCTCCTATAATCTTGGAAGCCGCTAAGTCTACACCAATCTGGTCAAGAGAATACCTCCAAGAGTTTTGCTCGCTTGTCAATCCTTTTTCTAAGGGAAACAAATTATTTGCAGAGAAACTACCCGAAACTCCATAGGAATCAATTAAAAGATTTTGTGCCTGAAAAGAAACTCTGTTATCAATATGATCTTCTGTTTTAAATTCCTGTGGAAGACCCACATACAATGATTCTACATAAAGACCACGCCATGTTTCCGTTCCTCCTATCAAATATCCATGAGTAGCATAATATTGCGGAAACAGAACATTGGAATCTGTTCTCAAGTCACTTAAATCTAGAACGGCATTATTGACATAGAAAGAGAAAAAACCTTTATCCTGATTTTTGATCTGTGATGTGATTGCAAAAGGAGTAATGCTTACATTGACTAAAATATCATTCCAGTCACTGGCTTTTAAAGCAAAGTTACCACGTACTCTATTGGTAAATCCATCATTTCCAATCTCAGGAAGTAAAGTTCCGTTACTATCTACCGGAACCAGAACGTTTCGGGAAATCTGAACATTTCCTTTTAATGACAGTTCTTTGATTCCATCACAGTCAATGACGACATAGGTTTTATCATTTATACTTTGTCCATTAAATTTATTAATCATTCCTCCCTCGAGAGTAAGCATCCATTGGTTTTGGTTAAAAGGAATATTAATGTCTCCAAGTAATGAAAGTTTTGCATCGCCGATAATTTTTCCTCCATAGGAAAGTTTAACTCCTTCAGCACCAAAATAAAGAGTTCTCCTTCCTCCTTCCGCCCCAGCTTGCGGCGTTACAACTCTTGCATATACATTAATTAAAGCATATTCAGGAGTGAATTGGGCTTTTGTTACGACAATACCATATTCAACATTCGATACATTCTCTCTAAGACCTATCGGAAACTCTGTAAGTTCATTAGGATTAATGGTATTTGTAAAATTTCCACTTCTTTCTAACTCTCCAAAAGCACCTATCGCTTTACCAATTTCTTTATCGGTTTCCGGATCATTATTGATGAATGAAGAAAAATTATCTAAGGGAAATAAAGAAACGTTTTTACCAATGCTCTTATAGTTTAAAGAATTTTTATTAATCTGAAGTGAATCCCCTCTCTCATCTAAGCTTTTAGCTTTGAAAGTGCTTAAAAAAATACACGATAAGGCAATAACTAGAGAATATATTTTAATCATCTAATTTGAGTTTTTTGCAAAAGTAGTAAAAAAAGAAAATTACCACACTCATCAACAAATTGAAAATCAATACAATTAAATCTAAAATCACAATCAAAAAAATTAGTGTATATATATTATTTTTTCAATATTTTAATAAAAACCAATTATAAACATCAAATTAATACTATTCATTAAAAAAAATAGCTTAATAAATTAACTTTAATTTCACGTTTGTTTTTCTGAATGATTTTTCTTCATTAAAAACATTTTTTGTTATCAATACTCAAAAACTCCGATGGAAAAACCAATCGGAGTTCATTTTTAATCCTTCTTACAGAATTCAGTAAGATAATACTCAACAGTTGACCAAGAGATCCCTTCGTAACGGTTGTGGTTGTTAATCATTTTATACAAAGCAGGAGTAAACTTGTCTCGGTCAAACAAGGAATACCCCGCTTTGCCTTCAAGTTCTTTGGCTTTCTGTTCAAAGTGTTCTTCCTTCCAGATGAGAACCGTTTCTAGATGAGAAAGTCTTTCAACAATCTCCTGATGTCCTAGATTTGGAAATACGGGAGTTCCCATCTTTTGAGATACAATGATCAAAACCTCGCTCTTTTTTGGAGCTAAAGGATGAGCTGCCATTTGTCCAGCTTCTTGTCCGTCCTCTGCATTGACCGTTCCGAATTCATACTTGACGAAATGAAAGTTTTTGCTTTCCATAAATTTTCTTGTTTTAAGTTAGGGGTGTACCATATCTAAAAAAACAAAAAAAGCAAGGGATTTTTTTAATTTAAGCGATGTAGAAGCAATGAAATCAACAATATTGTCCTTTTATTTACTGACAAACTAAGATTTTGAAAAACAATTTCAACCGGATCTTATTGAATTAAAATAACCTTGCAATCCATCAAAATTTGATTATAAATACCATCATAATTTATCCTTTACAAATCACAGATGCTCGCAGACCAGATGATTTCGGTAAGTGATTTAAGATATAAAACCAAATCGGTTATAGATTCTTTGAATACATGAGCCAAATATGTCCTGCTCAATAATAAATTGGAAGCGGTAATTCTTAACCCGACAGAGTACGAATATTTTCAACAGCTGCAAAAAGCGGAAGAATGGCGCTTGGATATTGAAGAAGCCAAGAAAAACAGTCCTGTATTTGATAATGCAGAAGATTTATTGTCCGAACTTTTAGCCTAAATGAAATTCCAAAGGACTTCCAAATTCAAGAGACAGTTTAAAAAGTATCAAAATCAACCAAAGGTATTGGAGAAATTTTCAGAATGCATTTCCCAATTATTGTCTTGAAATCTTTCTCCCAAACGAAAGAACCACAAGCTTCAATGAGCTTTTAAAGATTTTCGGGAACTTCATCTTGCTCCGGATATCCTATTAATCTATTATATTGAAAGCGACATTTGTTTTCTGTCTCAAATTGGAAGCCACTCAGATTTGTTTGGATAAAATCTATAAGAAAAAGGTCACCCATTCTATGAGCGACCTTACATCAAAATTACTAAAATAATAATCCCAACTAATTCACAATTGTAAATCTACATGGAGTACATTGCTAGCTTTTGATTACCCTCAGATTAAAATACGATTCAATCCATCCATAACCGGAAGGCGAATAAAAATCTATCTCATAAGGTTCTACGTTAACGGTTTGTGTGTTATGATTAATAACCAAACAGTACATATACGTTTTGCCTTGAGCATTAACAAAAGTTGTTCTTGAAGCAAAAATGGCTTTATTATTAAGGTCAGGATAATTAGGAGTTGCACCACCAAAATACCCCTGAAAATAAATATAGCCGTAAGGCTTGGCATTGAACCCTGCCTGATTGGTTAAGGTTTGGAAAGCTGAGGTTCCCAATCCTGAAAGAAGATTATCGAAATCATCTTTTGTCGGAAGGTTCCATCCCTGGGGAATTTTCACCCCTGCAATATTATCCCGGATCATTTTTCCACTGATATAGTCTCCGTAGATTGGGCTGTATAAATTGGATATGGCATTGCTTCCGTACCATCCCGCAAAATCCTGTGTTCCGTTAAATGTTCCTTTCCAGTTTTCTGCTGACCACCATCTGTTTCCCAGATTTACCGTTTTGTAATTATTGTTAAAAGTATCCGTTAAACTTGCCGTTCCGTCTGTATTCATGATGAATTCGGTTGTCCATTCGGTCGTGAAAGTTGCGGCAACGGCTTCTCCCAGATTAACTGCTGTTCCCGTAATCTCACCTGCGGCTTTTACTTTGAAAAAGGCTTTTAAAGATTTTTTAAATGCATTGACAATCTTTTCATCAGATGAGTTTTTTTTCATAATATCCAGATACAACTTGGCGTTGCTGTCATCAAGAATAAACTCTATCGTTTTATTGTAGTATATTTTATAGATTTCTTTCTTGTCGTTGTTAATTGCTGCTGTTGCGATATCGTTGTAAAATCCTGAGTCATTTTCTAAACTGCTTAGAAATTTAAGAATCAGTTTTTTTGTCGGATCATTATTGGGACGCCCTCGTAAATCAGCCAGAGATCCCCATTCTTTAAAACCTTCCACCATAGACATGGCAGGCTTGATGATGTCAAAAACCGCTGTGTGTACCACAGCTTCCAGCCCTCTTTTGTATTCTTTACTGTTAATACTTGGAAAACTTCCATTTTTAAGACCCAAGCCATAACACTTTATAAAGATTTTATCGGCGTCTTCTGTATTAACGAAAAAGTATTCGCTGTCTTTGGTAATCTGATCCTGTAGATTTAAAGTGAAAATCTGTTTCCATGCTTTTACCCAGTCAAACTCCCCGGAGTCTATTAATTGGTGGGTTTCATAGTTGCCGTTTTCTATTTTGATGTTCGTGTCAACCAATTGTCCGTTTTTATATTTTTCAGCATATACCGTGGAATATCTCTTTTTGTAATTTCTGATTTTAAATTTCAGTTCATTCCCCACTTTGCTGTTCTCAATGATCTGCATCCCGTTTTGGGTAATGTTGTAATTGGGGTTCAATGAGTTTAAGACCTCCGTTACTACGATTTTGTATTTCGGAATGGTATTCAAATCAATGTTGGGAGACTGGTTGTTTAAACTTCCGCTAATAAGGATATCTCCAATACTGTTTTTGAACTCGTTAAAAGTTGGAGCCGATTTAATTTTATCAATTAATGCCTGCGCTTCCAAAGGTTCAGACACCAGTAAATAGGGAGACATTAACAAAAGGGTTACTGCGGTGCTTTCTACGTTAAATTTGATTTCATCACCTGCTTTTGCATTTAAGCTGTATCCATACATAAATGGCTGCTCATTATTGGTAATGCTGTGTATCTGTATAGTATTGGGCTGGGTTTCAACGATACAGTATTTGGTCGTAGTTTTATTATTCAGTGTGGGAGGGGTTGAAGAAACAAGGTGGTTACTCGTACCCGATAAGATTTCCAGCGTTCCTATTTTATTGGAAGGGATGTTGTCGGGAATTTCAACATTACCCATAATTTGTAATTTTTTAACTTCGGGTACAGGTTCTTCATTTTCAAAATCCTCTTTTCGGCAAGAAGACAAAAAAGTTAACACTCCGAAAAAGAGTGCGAATAGTAGTTTCGTTTGCAGTAGTTTTTTCATGATATAAAGGTTGTTTTTATGTTTGTGCCATTAATACTCTACGGTATACACCGCAATAAAGCGATCCAGTTCTTCTTCATTCTGCCAATTGAATTTGTACGATTCGGTTTTATTTCTCGAAAGAGAAGTCCTGCAGTTATTGTCTGTGTTAAGATAGTTGACACCGCTTAAGTAAACCGGGCCAAAATAACTTTCGGCAGCGTCATAAAATAAATAGGTTGAAAACTGATTAAAATCGCAATTTCTCTTTTTTGCGGTTCTTATTGTATATCCGATTTCTATGGTAAAACTTTTTTTTGCTGAATGCTTCGGGATCTGAAACAGAAACGGCAGGCTTTCTATGGTTCTTACTGAAGTTCCGTTGGTGGGAATAATATTCGACTGCCTGTAAAACATATTGGTTGTGCCAATATCTCGGTATTGTTGTTGGCTGTACAATGCTATGCACTCGAAACAGTCGCTGTAAAATTCAATTTCACTTCCTTTGTAGTTACTTACATTTGGAACGGTAATGAGAAGATAATCACTGCTTCCATTACTGAAATTGTTGGTTCTTATTCGGTAATCGCCAATATCCTTTGTCCCGTCATTATTATAATCATTGTTTAATGTTATCGTTCGGTAAAATATTTTGTTATTGTAATAATTCCTGTTCAGCGGTTTTGAGACTACAGATTGCGTGAAAAACCAGCGTTTCTCACTGTTATCGAAATCTCCAAAAGATTTTTGTCCGCCTTCCAAATACTGAGCGAATGAATGAACAGAAAATAGTAAGCAACATCCAGTAATTAATTTCAATTTTTTCATCGTTTGTATAATTAATACTCTATGGTATGAACCGTTATAAACCGGTCTAATTCATATTCTTTTCCCCAATTGATGAGAGGTGTTTTAATAGTATGAGGCGTTTTTACCCTACTGAAATGGCAATTTTCTAAACTTTCCAAAAAGTAAGAATCACTTGCAGTAAGCCCCCGATGTTTGTTTTCATCATTGACAGGAAAAATCTGATAATCCGAATATTCATTGGATGAACAGGAGACTTTCTTTGCTACCTTTATTTTCATCCCGACTTCAATAGTGAATTTTCTGCGATTCATATAGCCCGGAATCTGTGCTAAAAGAGGAAGAGAAGTGATGGTTCTGACGTTTTCACCGTTGGTGGTAATTACTTTTGAATATCTCTTAAAGAAATTGAGATCGTTAAAGTTTTTTTGAAGACCGTTTTTATAAAAAACAATACACTCAGGGCAATCGGTATATATTTCCACTTCCGTTCCTTTATAATCTTTTACGCCCAAAACAGTCATGAGAAGCAGATCCGAAGATTGATCACGGGTGTAATTGTCTATTTTTATCGCATAATCTCCGGCATCTTTTACTCCGTCATTGTTGATGTCATATTCCATTTTTCGGGTAATGTGATAGACTTTATTGTTGTAAGAATCTCTGTTGAGAGGCTGGTTAAGGATTCTTTGCGTAAAAAACCAATCGCCTTGGTTAGGTGTAAAAATTCCGTAGTCTTTTTTACCGCCTTCCAAATACTGAGAAAATAGTTGTGTGCCAAGTAATAATGTACATCCCATTAATAATTTCAGATTCTTCATTGTGAATTTTTTATCTCACAAATATGCCTACATCTTGTTGATTTTATTACCTTTGTGAGGTTATAATATATAACCAAACCATTATAATTTATTCGTATGATTTTAGGTAATAGGGTAAAAATGATCAGGGAGCTAAAAAACTATTCACAAAAGTACGTTTCAGAGAGACTTGACATTAGTCAGGCTGCTTATAGTAAATTGGAGACTGGCGAGACCAAGATCACGGATGAAAAACTAAATCAAATTGCAGAAATTCTGGAAGTGAAGCCTGAAGATATCAAATCTTTTGACAGCCAAAAATATTTTAACAGCAATGGAAATATTGAGGGAGATTATAGTGGAAGTATTATTGTTGGATTAACAAGAGAGGATGTGGAACTTATCAAAAAACTCTATGAAGATAGGATTGTACTGCTGGAAGAACTTTTAAACCAACAAAAAAAGATAGTACAGAAATACGAATCAAAATACGGAGAGCTTTAACGGCTCTCTTTTATTTTTAAAATAGTTTGACCTGAGTTCCGTCAAACAACCACCAATCTTCAAATGCATTTTGTTTAATCTCCTCTAAAGATTTAAATAAGAAGTGAAATTTCGCTTCTGTAAAACGTTCGTCTTCAAGAAGTCTCTTCATCGCCATTTGTTTATACACCTCCAGTTCAAAAATACAGAGAATACGGCTTCCATAATCCAACCCAAACATTCTGCTCGGTTGCCCGACCGATAACGCCCTCAAATGATGAAACAGCGATTTGTGAACACGGCTTGTATCATCTCCGTTATACATTTCAATGGCATACAACTCTTTTCTTTTGGGTGTTTGCAGCATACAGATTGCATCAGCAATCAGGTAATCATTTTCAGAGACCTGAATAGACGATTCCGCTCTATAACCTTTCTTCTTTCCCGTAGAAACCTTATCAAAATAGGTCAAGAATAGAAGCATTTCACAACCGTCATTTTTGGAAATGCTTTCATGCAAAGCGATTTGAACATTAATCGTGTTCATTCTATGGAAGTAATCCTTTTGATAAAATTGACCTTCATTTTTCGGAAACCTGACAACATCTTCTCTCAAATAATCTTTAACAATTTCAGCACCCTGAGTCTTGAGAAAATGTACATTTTCGAGTTTTCCTATTGCGGGATGAACTCCGAATGCAATAGAACCCACCAACGGATCTTTTCGAAGTCTGAGTTCTGCAATTTGCTTGTTGAGATTCGCTCTGTCGGACATAATTCCGAGGCGGAGCAACTGCCCTGCTGTTAAATATTTGTAACGAGCCAAAGCTAAAAGGATTTTTTCCTGTGAAGGAGAAAGTGTTTGAAAGAATAATCTTTTGGTAACCATTTTTTTGAGTTTTAAAAAATTAAAAAAGGCGGCAAAAATGCCTTGTATTCTTTTAAGAAGTTGTGTTTATAAATGAAACTTAGGTTTAATACTTCCGCTGGACTCCGTGGAATTTTGAGATGCAGTTTCAGGATTTTCTATTGTCGGAGAATCCGGTGTTGGAGAAATTGTAGTTTCGGAATCTGATGCCGGATTTACAGTTTCATCAGTTCTATTTTCTAAAGTCGATTTGGCTTTTGAAGGAATCAAAGTTGGGGAATGAACCAGATTTAGTGTAGATTGGTTCGGTTGATTCTGGCTTTGGTTTTGAACCTGCGTTTGCAGTAGATTTGGATTTACATTAATAATATCTCTGTAAATTCCCGATTCAGACAGCAAATAGGCTTTCAATTTTTTGAGTTCTTCTTTGTTGCAAAAATATCTTTTCGGCTGTTTGATCAGAAAATCGGGGCTTTTAATTTTTATGGCTGGAAAATGGTCGTGCTTTAAATAGAATTCGTAGGGTAAAAGACTTTGCATCGCAGCATAAGAAACTCCAAAATCCCCTGCCAATTCTTTAAGAGCTGGCAAGCCATTGATTCCTGCCAATTTAACAGCTGAGTTATTCAAAACTGAATTCTTTAATGATAATGGGATTTGACCGACACTTTGTGTTCCGACAATCAAACGCAGTTTGTACTTCCTGGCCTCTGAAAATATCGTTTGGATGCTTCCGCTTTCTGTCGTGAAATTGTGAAATTCATCAATAAACAGATAACAAGGCTTTCTTGAATGTTCGGATTCGAATGCTCTTTGAAAAACAATGCTCAGAATTGTTGCCGAAACAAATCTTCCGAGTGCTCTGCTCGCATCTTCTCCCAATTTTCCTTTGGATAAATTAAACAGGATTATCCTGCCTTCCTGCATTCCTTTCTTTAGGTCGATATTGCTCTGTCCGTTCATCATGTGGTAGAACATCATATTGTTTTGGAGGTGTTGCAATCTTGTATAGATTGCCAGTTTAGTGGGAGCATACTTCTTACTGAGGAATGCCGTTTCAAAAAACTGGCGGTAAACCTGAAATGAAGATTTCTTTCCCAATTCCACCCATTTTGCATTTTGGTTATCGTCCATAAAAACTTGAAGATCGGATAATCCACATCCTCCTCTTTCCAGCAAAACTGAAAGACAAGGTTTCAACAACGCTTCCATTTGGAGAGACATTCCGGCTTCCGGAATTAATTCTGAAAATGCTTTGGCAAATTGCTGAGACATCACGTCAATCATAAATGGCTCGGTTACACGCCTCCAAAATGGATTGATGCATGGGATTTTTCCATTTTCCAACTGCGGATCAATATACCACACACGTTCAGGTTTCTGAAGATTGATGCGGAAGCCTAATAGGCTTTCAGATAGATCCCCGTGAGGATCCAAAAGAATTATTGAGTGGTGCTGTTTTAGTTGTGATTGGTGCTGGATCTGGTAAGCAATCGCTTTCATAAATTCCGTTTTCCCACTACCTGTCCTACCGCTAAGGAAACAATGCCTGTCTAAAGCGGAAACGGGAAATGGGACAGGCTTTGGAGCAAAAAATAATGAGTGTAGCGAAGGTAGACAAAGTGAAAGAAGTTTTTGATAGTCGTGTTCATCATCGCCGGTAAAAGAAGATAAAATTTTCGGATGTTTCAATAAAAGATTCCAATATTCCAAAGCAGGCGAAACGCATACTGCCCTCTCCAATTTTTCTTTGCTTGTCGCTTTCTTGGTTCTCATTTCTTCAAATTCCTTGAAGGTCAGAAATCGTTTTTGAAGTTCTTTGCGGTAATGAATTGAATTTCTATCCAGTCGGGAGAGGTTTTTATCGATTGCTTTTATTCGTTCTGAAAGTAAAGCGTCCCGACCCGAAGAATGTTCTCCGAGAAAATAATTTCCTGCTAAAATATAAGGTTCTTGGTTTTTAATTTTCCATAGAAAGGAAGTTTTGTTCCAGAATTGGATGGTTGAATTCATGATAAAATAGTTTTGGGTTTAAGTTTCAGTTTGAATTTTCAGATTAAATTTTTAAAGGATTCAGGTTTGAATTTTAAAAAATTAAGTGGTATCGCTTAACAAATTGCCTGATTCGGCAGAAGAAATAAAACAGAATAGAGGTGCATTTGTTTTTCTTGAATTAAAACTTGGCTTAAAAAAGCATGGTTTTGTAAAGGAAATAAAGAGCAGAATTATTGGCTTTTGATCGAATTTCCGAGAATGGGTTGCTAAAATATATCGGAATTGTTTCTCACAAAAGTGATGGTGCTACTTATGGATTTTTTATGCGAAGTCAAGTTCTTTCTATTAAGGTGTGCGAGTGTCGATAAAATGTCAATATACTTTAGAATACCTTATTGAGAACCTTTTAGACTACCTTTTTGGCAACCTCCAAAGGAAAGCGGAAATCGCCCTGTTTATCGAGCTTTTAACTGCAATTTCTATGCCATAATATCTTCCTTTTTCCACTTTCCATTATTACCATCTTCCTATCTCTAAAAAGTAAAAATGTAAAGTCAAACTGCATCAACTTCTCTTGCAAGTCAACCAAAAATCCATACAAGCACCATCGCCGGCAAACCTATCAAATCACTTAAAACAAAAATGTAAAGACACAAAAAATCTATCAATGTATCAATCTACCAATGTATCAAAAACAAAAATTCAAAAAATTAAAATTCTAAAACAAAATGAAACAATCCAAAACAACAAACAACCATCAACAAATTAAAACCCCTTATAACAAAGAATGAAAAAATCAATAACGTAGCAATCAACTAGTGACACAAAAATTAAAACAATCAAGAAAAACAAAATCTAAAAATTTAAAAATTCTAAAACAAAATGGAAAACAAAATCGGAAAAACACTAAACCTTGAGTTAGTCGGGGTCGACGGGAATGCTTATGCCATCATGGGAGCTTTCTCTAGACAGGCAAGGCGTGAGAAGTGGACGCAGGAGGAAATCGACTCCGTCCTGCAAGAAGCTATTGACGGAGATTATGATCATCTTCTCTCTACCATTATGACGTACTGCGAACCGCAGGATAATCCTGAAGTTGATTCTAACCCTGAAAATGAAAATTACTAATGGGAACAAGAAGCTTAACGGTTGTGGTTCACAACCAAGAAGTCAAAGTTTCTTCCTATGGGCAGTATGATGGCTATCCTGAAGTAGTAGGTTTGAAACTGTTGTGGTTTTTTAGCAATCCAAGGAACACCGAAAGCCTGAAAGAAATTCTTCCGAAAGTACGCCTTTGGAATGAACAAGACCAAAAGCAACAGGACGAGTTTCTGGAATCTATCGGCTGTACCAATGGGATTCTTAATTCAAGGCAGAAAGACAAATTCAAAGAAAGGTATCCCTTTCGTTACCGTGAACGCTACGGAAGATTAAGAGAAGGACAAATCCTAGAAGTCTTGCTGGAGTTTACTCATCTCGATGAACTGACAACCACCGATGCTTACGATTTTGCTTCCGACAGCCTGTTCTGCGAATGGGCGTATGTGATTGATTATGATAAAAATTCGTTTGAAGTCTACAAAGGTTTTAATACCGCTGGAATTTCAGAAGAAGACCGTTTCTTTCCTCTTTATGATGGAGAAAATGATTATTATCCTGTCAAAATCATTGTATCATTTCCGTTGGATCAACTTCCCGATGAAAACGAATTTTTACTTCGTTGCCAAAGGTAATTCTAATGTCTAACTCATAAAATCTAAAACAATGAACAAAAACAAAAATCGTCTTTTGGTGCAATGCTTTATGAAAATGCTCCAGCAAAGAATCGAAAGAGACAAAGTAGAAAACCTCAGTCCTGTATTCGGCAGTATCTTAAGCAAAGAAGAACTTCAAAACATTTTGAAGTGGCTATACTTGGATAAAGTACCTGAAACTTATGACTTGGAAACGATGGACAAGCAAGATTTACTTGAAGCCATTGGAGATGATATTCATATTCTGTCTTACTTCATCGAAAGATGGAAACAAGAATTGGAAGAGAAAATCACACCACAGAAAGTTTATGACGTTCTTTGCCAGTTACAAATCGAAACCCATTACCTGATGACCAAAATTTTGGCAGATTGGGACGAGTACGACCACAGCAACTTCAAGGCACTTTGCCGAAAGGCGGGAACTCCCGAACCGTTATTTGCCGTATTTGAATCTTCTATACAAGAAGAAGACAAATATATTTCTGTTCCTCTTTCCAAATATTATACAACTGAATGGGAAGCAGAGTCTAAAAAATCACTTCTCATTTCGGAAGAACAGTTTGAGGAACATCAGCTCCAGATCCTAAGCCTGTAATCTTTTATCCAATTATTTTTTAAAACAAAAATGAAACAATCAATATTAGAATTTTATAATAATCTGGATAAAGCCAGAGACAGAGCTTTATGGCTGGAGTTTGAGTACAGAAATATTCCCAAACAGTTTGTGGTGTTTGACGGACCGGAGGATAATTATGCCGTTGCAGATCTGCAAACTGCCGAAGAAATGGAAATTACGCATCAGTATTACTCGCTTCCCGAAAATTACCAGCATTGGACGTTTGGCGATCTGAAAGGAATTGCAGGCGATCCCGAAATGTTAGAGCATTGGGAAAATATCCTTGGAAAGTTCTCGGTAATGGAAGGCGAGCTGCTCAAATTTATTTTGAAGTACCAAGTTCCTTTGGATAAAATTATCCGTCATGAACTCGGTTGCAGAGGCTTTGATGCAGGCAACAGATGGATTGGCTTTAGTGAATCAGAAAAGATATGGAATCAATAAACCGTATGGACACAGAAAACAACAAGGCAACCCTTCAGGAAGTCTATGTAATTGCTCTTGCAGATATTGATGGGGAATTTGACTGGATTTACATTCATCCCAAACCCTATTATCTCACCGAAGCAGAAGCCCTAGAAATCAGAAATTTATTAATAGAAAATGAAGAATCTGTTACCGAAAGTAACTGTATCGTTAAAAAAATGTACAGGGTAAAACCCGAAAAAGAACAATAAAAAATCAATCAAAAACAAAATGAAAAACAAAAAATCGCTGCCACAGGTAATGATCCTTAACAGGAGAAAGCATTATGACAGCCATAAAGATTATGAAGCTCTTCCAAGTTTTGAAGAGTTTGTAAATATGGAATTGGGAAGTCTTTTCGATCAGGAAAGGGAAATCCTACAGATTATTCCCAATGAAAATGCCACTGAGTTTGTCATCATTTATACGATAATGATATGAACAGGCAGGATCATGGTGTATTTATCCTCACCGTGTTTATCATCGTACACAAAACCAGCGGTATGGATATCGTTTATTTTCAGCCGAAATCCTTTTATCAAAGTTACCTAAAGGCTGATCAGGTGAGACAATCCCTTATCCGAAACGGAAAACTGTCTGAAAACAATTCCTTTGTTGAAGGAGAACGCTTTATGGTGGTTTGCGCAAATTAACACGAAAACAAAACCGAAAACAAAAATCCGGCATCTGATATCTGATATCTGATATCTCATGTCTAAAGTCTAACATCTAATATCTAAATTTATGAACGAAAACAAAACGGCACTCTTGAAAATATTTTCAGCGGTGCTAAAAGAAAGAGTAAAATCTGAACCTCAGTATCAATCGATCAGTACGGAAATGGTCAAACATTTTTCCCGAAAAGAATTAATTGAAATTATTACCCACAACTTCGAGGGCGAAGTTCCATCTGAATATAACCTCGTGGAAATGGAAAATAATGAACTTTTACAGCTTATCGGAGATGACTTCAAAATTATTTCATATATGATGAGCCGTTGGAGCAAGGAAATGTCACAACTTCCAACCCTCCAAGAATGGATGCATTCCAAAGTTCATTCGTCTCCTGAAAAGGAAACGGAAGAAAACGTGGAATCAAAATCAGAAGAAACAGCATCAGAAAATTTGGAGAATCCTCTAACATCGGAAACTGTTTCAGAAAATTCTGATAAACCCAATTCGGAATCTCCGAAACCTTCGGATGTATCATCTGAAGCTAATAAATTGGAAGAGAAACAGAATTTCAATCCTGATTCTAAACCTGCTTCAGAAAAACCGCATTTCGGTAGGAAGCAGGAGGACAAGAAAACTGAAAAAAGCAAGTAAAACCTTTGGTATTCAAAGGTTGGGAATGGTTTCCGTTCCAACAATGAATTTATGGAAATAGCCCAAGTTTTTTACTCGGGCTATTTTATTTTCTTAAGCAGCACACTCCCCTGCAATAGATACATTACTTTATTTACAAAAAGTGAAAATGAACAATTTCTCTGAAAATAAAATAACAATAAAAAATAAAACTCCCCTGCTTAAAGCAAAAATGAAAACCCCGATTACGTATTATGGTGGGAAGCAGAATCTATTGAAAGAGCTTCTTTGATTGACGCCTCCCCATAGAATCTATGTAGAACCTTATTTTTGAGGCGGCGCACTGTTTCGGGCTAAAGAGCCTTCTCCTTCTGAAATTATCAATGACACCAATATGAATGTCGTTAATTTCTACGAAGTTTTGAAGAAAAACTATAAAGCATTACACGAAAAAATCGAAGCTACCCTTCACAGTAGAGAAACCTATAAAAAAGCACTTTTCATTTATGAAACTCCCCGGCTTTTTGCAGACAGTCCCGTCATAAGAGCACGAGCATTTTACGTCTCATGCAATCAATGATTTTGCAGTCGTATAGGTAGCTTTTGATATTCGAAGGACAACAAATGCCCTACAACATTTCAGAATAAAATACAAAATTTTAAAGAAGAAATGAGTAACCGTCTTTCTTACACGCAAATTGAACAGAATCAGGCGGATAAGGTCATCCAGTCGAGAGATCATGAAGATACCTTCTTTTACTGCGACCCTCCTTATATCGGAACGAACCAATGACATTACGGAGGTTATCACGAAGATGATTTCATCAGAGACCTCACGGTATTATCACAAATCAAGTGAAAATTTTTACTGAGTAATTTTCCATCTAAAATACTCGATAGGTTTGTCAAGGAGCATCAATGGTATGTAAAAACCTTTGACCAACCTTTGTCAGCCTCTCACAACAGCAAGAAAGCTCTGAACAAAAGGAAAACGGAAGTGTTGGTGGCGAATTATCCGATATAAAATGTAACAATATATCAATGTAACAGTTTGCCAATGTAGAGAATGAATCAATTAATTAATCACTAAATCTACTAATTTCTCAATCTTTTAATTGCCTAAAACAAAAATGAAATGAACACCTCAAAACCAAAATACAACCATCAAAGAAAAAATGTCGTGATGCGCAAGATCAAACCAAGAATCAAACAGAGAGTTTTCAAAAACGAAGAAATCCCCATCCATAAAATCAGAAAAGATTACGAAAAATTTAAAATATGACCGAAGCTTAAAGCATGATTACCCACCAGTTCATAATCTGAAAGTATTCTGAGCTTTTGTTGGAGGTGGTGGTTCTACTATGGGATATAAGCTCGCAGGTTTTCAACATTTGGGCGGTGTAGAAATAGATGGCAGGATGGCAAAAATCTACCAAGCCAATCACTCCCCTAAGTATTTTTACCACGAGGACATCAAGGATTTTAATCTTAAAAACGATTTACCTAAAGAACTTTATAATCTGGATATTTTGGACGGTTCACCTCCTTGCAGTGCATTCTCGATGTCCTGAAAACGTGAGGAATACCGGGGAAGAGAAAAAGTATTTAAAGAATGACAGAAAAAACAGATATTGGATGAACTCGTGTTTGTGTTCTGCGAGACCGTTGCCAAGTTCCAACCCAAAGTGGTCGTGATGGAAAATGTTCCGGGACTCGTTGCCGGAAGAGCAAAAAAATATGCGATTGAAGTTTATGACAGGCTTAGCCTGCTTTGATATCAGGTGCAAGTATTCAGGCTAAATTCCGCCACGATGGGTGTTCCCCAAGCGCGTGAACGTATTTTCTTTATTGCCAGAAGGAAGGATTTAGAATTCCCGGACTTAGTTTTAAATTTTGACGAATCCCCTGTTTACTTTGGAGCCATTGCCGACAGAAACTCTACCACCCATGCTCCGCTCCGACCTTCCATTGAAAAAAGACGACCCTATGTAGAATGCGGTGATCAAAATTTAAAGTTTGCCGATGCTAAATACAGAAATCTGAATACTTTCAATGCGTTCTTTAGTACCTATATTCTGTACGATGATATTGTTGCTCCTACATTGACTTCAAGTGGAGCATGAGTATATTACCCCGAAAAACGCAATCTTAACGACACTGAATATATCCGCATGAGCAGTTTTCCAACCGACTTCAATTTCTGCAACATATCAACCCGCTATGTCTGTGGAATGAGTGTTCCTCCATTGATGACGGCTAGAATTGCAAATGAAATAAGAAGACAACGGTTTTAATAATATGACAATCTGAAAGTTTAGCAATCTGCTAAATAAAAAATATGCTATCCAAAGCATTGTTAAACTGTTACATTGGTAGATTGTTATATTGTATATTGAATCCTCACTCCTCTCCTCTGTCTGCAACATTAACAAGGCTTTTCACAACCTTTATAAAGATTGCATTCACAGAAAAATAAGATAAATAATTGCTTTTCTGAAACAATCAACAAGGTGGTTGTCAAAGGTTGGTACACTCCTCTGCTATACTTTAACAAACCCTTGTCAGAGTCTGCCACAACTTTATCAATCCCATGACAAACCTTCTACAATGAATGTCAAGGCATTGTTAAAGTAAATCACTTGAAAAAGTGTTTTCAATGCTTATAAATCCGTAAGGGTTTGAATAACGTCTTTAAAACATTTGACAATCCATCTACCAACGTTTTATAAAGTTTTGCAAATCCCGTAACAAAGGCTTTACAAGCATTGATGCCGTTGTAATAAAGCATCAGAAAAACAAGTATTGCACTGACTTTATACTGCGTGATAACCAAAAGTTATCGGTCACTTATCAATACTGAATCATTTATCATTAATAACACGTTATGGAAATTTCAAAAGCAGAGGCAGAGAGAATGCTAGGTGTTAGTTCAACTACATTGTACAACCGAGCAAACAAACTGAACATCAAATTCATTAACAAAGTAGATTCTAAAGGAAAGAGCAGTTATCTCAACCGAGACGATCTAAAAAAAATGGGGAACGCAATGGGCAAACCTTTGAAAAAAGAATCTACTCCTGAAAAAGAAAATTCGAAAACGGAAAGCAGAGGAGCAGAGGAGTGAGAAGCCCAAGAATTTGTACAGGAAAAATTTATGCTTCAACTCAAAATCAAGGAACAGGAGGAGGAAATTAAATCCAACAATCAAATCATTGAATTTTATAAAGAAAACAATTCTCAACTGTTGATGAACCAACAGGAAGCTAAAAATCAAATCACAACTATGTACTGAGAAATGCTGGGAATATCCAAAAAAGCCACGACATACTATATTATTTCTATTGCTGTATCTGTTGTATTGCTCCTATTTGTTATTCTTGTTGCCACCGGAAACCTGAAATTTTAGAGCAGAGGAGCCTCCCACCCTGAAATTGTAGCCACTATCGAAATTATAAATTTTAGATTTTAGATGGAAAAACTCTAGTTACCCTAAAAATGTAGCTGTTCATGAAATTTAAAATTAAAGATTAACAATAGTCTTTAGACGCTGAATCTCTTTATCAAAGCCAATTCAAACACCAAAACAAACCTTTGTTAAACCTAAAACAATCTTTTGAATCTACCCTGAAAATGTAGCCGGGAAACAATTAAAAATGAATAATTAAGAATTAAAAATAGCTTCAAACATCGCTTTTAATTATTTAATAAAAAAAATATCCCTAAAAATTAGCAACAACGATTTTATTTTATCTCTGTTTAAGATGTTATATCACTTACATTCTTATATTGTTTATAGGCTTTGAGATTGGCTACTGCAAAGGCTTTACGAAGCATTGGGTATCAGATTTAGGGCAAAGGATAACAAAAACAGGGCGAAATATATCAAATTTAGGGTAAAAAGCACCGAAATTAAGGCACTACACCTACATAAAAAAGGTGGAATTGCTACTTATTCAAGGATTCTGTGAAATATAACAAATTTAGGGTTTAATGAAAAATCATCTTGAAATATACCATCCAAAAATTACAGTAGCTTGCAAAGGTAGCTTTTGAATAATGTACCAATATGAAAGTTTATCAATGTACCAATAATAAGCCAAAAACTAACCTTAAATACATTTACATCCGACATTTTACTTTGTACAATCAAAGAAATGACCCAACTTACCGTCAAGAAATCCCACGAACTCGTCACTGCAAGATATTCTTTTAATCTGATGGAAATGAGACTTTTTACCTTGATCATCAGTATGATCCAGGATAAGGATGAGGATTTTAAAACCTATAATATTCCGATTAAAAATATTATTCAGACTTTCGGAATTAAAAACAAGAATATTTATGCGGAGATTAATTCGCTCACCACTTCGATGCTCAAAAAAATTATTACCATTCCTGTAAAAGAGGAAGGTAAAGACAAAGAAATTAAAACGGCTCTGGTTTCGTCATTTAAATATTCCGTTGACGGCAGAGGAGTCTTGGAAGCTAGTTTTCATCCGGTACTCAAACCGTATTTGTTGCAATTGAAATCTAAATTTCTCTTGTACGACCTAAAAAATATTCTGAAAATTTCTTCCGGTCACAGCATCCGTTTCTATGAATTATTGAAAAGTTACGAGGGGATTTGAAAAAGAATTTTTGAAGTTCAGGAGCTCAAAGAAATTCTTTGTGTGGAAGACAAATATGCAAAATATGCCAACTTCAAAAAGAGGGTTTTACTTAAAGCACAGGAAGATATTGAAAAACATACCGACATCCGTTTTACTTTTGAGGAAATTTCCGAATTTTCTAGAAGTGTGGAAAAACTGGTTTTCACGATACACAAAAATAAAAATACGGTCATTGAAAGTAATAATACCAATAATGACACCGAAAATGAGAATGAAAGTGGTAAGGAAAATAAATGGCACGATGAAATCAGGACTTTCGGCGTGTCTCAAGTTGTTTTAGAAAATCAAATTTTGGGAGAATTCGAAGAAGAGTATATCAAACAGACCTTGAAATTTTGCAAAGATTATTTTAAAACCAATATTGTAAAGCAGAAAAGCGGATTTTTCCTCAAAGCCCTGCAAAATGGATATTACAGAGAGGAAATTGAAACCCTCTCGAAAAAATCCCAAAAGAAAAAAAATGTTGGACAGCTAAAATCTGAACAAACCGAATTGGAAAAACAAAAAAATATTGCAAAAAAACATAGGGCAGAGGAGTTAAGGGCGCAGTTTTTAACACCTGAACTCATCGAAGAGATTATTCAGGAACAAAAAGAAACCAATTTATTTATGTATAATGTTATCAATAAATCCTATCAGCAGGGGATTGTCAATCCTTTTCTGGAAGGATTGATTGATAAAAAATTATTAGAGGAGTTTGGAGACAATTAATTGATGATAATATTTGAAATCTAATTTCTAATAAAAAAGAGGATTACACATCAGAAATAATGGTCTCGATATTCAATAAAGTTTGTTCCATTGCCCGCCAAACTTTACTATGTGTCGAATCTTGGGAATAGGAAAGAATTTTTTCTATCTCGTCCAAATGGTTTTGGACAAGCAGTTCTATTTCCGTTTGGTACTGAATATAGATATCTTCCAATTCAGAGTCATCTTCTTCGTACCAAAACAAAGTATCCAGTCAGAATTCATTAACATCCGAAATAAATTCTATAGGATTATCTTGTTTTATCAATTCCTGTGAGATGAGCTTTTCGAGATTGTCTTCAGGCTGGTTCGCCATAAAATGTAATTGTTTCATTGCATTTATTTTGTTCATTGTCTAATACGGAAGAAATAAAAGAGTTAATCAAATTAACTAAATTCATTATATTCATTAAATCAGCGAATGCAAGAGAATTTTATCATTTTTTCAAAAAACAGAAAAATATAGTTTTGAACTGCGTTTTCTGTTGATACTTCTAAAAAATGCGCTTTACATTTTCGATTATTACTTTATTTTCTCTACAAGTTCTTCTATTTCCTTTTCCGTAAATCCTTGCTTTGTTGCCTGAATTTTAAAATTCTCAATAAACGTTTCAATAAATCTTTCAGATGGGGAGTTGGTAAGAATAGGCTTGATGAGTAATCCTTCCGAGGTTTCCTCTGCTATAAAAGAATGGGTATCATATTGTTCTCTCCGTTTCTTGGGGAGCGTGATCTGTCACGAATTAAACATTTTCAAAGGAAAATTCATTATTTTAATGAAATAATATAAATTCATTGTTTAGATTAATTAAACAAGAGAGTATTGCAAGAGGAAACAAAAATAAAATGTGAAATACATCTAGGAACTTTTGACTTCAATGTAGCAATTCAAAAAAAAGAGAATTAGCTTCCTATGATAAATTTTATTGGGTTCAATCTATATATTGGTAAATCTATAAAATCACTATCATAAGGCTCCCATTGCGGATATTTATCTTTATTTACAATATTATCAGCCAATTCTATAAAGCCCTCGGATAAATTAGATCCTTTATCTTGAAGCATCATTGCAGTGTGTTTTGCTTGTCGTTGTAGGCTAGGATGCCCCATCGCAACAATAAGATGCTCCCCATATTCCTTATCAGCTCCATACTGTTGGGAAATTTTTCTCAATTCAATATTCCAGCATAGCATAATATGCTTGCATAAAGTTTCAATTTCTTCAGGAAAATCCAAATGACTTCCCAATACACTGTACAATATTCTCCGATCATACATTTTCCAGTTTTCAATTATTTTTTTTGTTTCATTTTTCCAAGAAATACTATGATGAAAACTTAATTTTAACAATAGTAAATAATAAGGATTGGACTTTAAACAACGTGCAACATTGAAATCATCAATTATTTTTTTGATGGTAAATTCAACTTCATCGGGCAAAGAATCATTCCTTTCAAAACACATTAGACAACGAGAAAGTAGATCATCATGATAATTTTCATTATAACCGTGCGGAAAAAAATCTTTTGAAAATCTAAAACCACTATATATCCAATATTTCAATTGGAATGATGCCATTATCGGATCTTTTGTGATCTTCAGATATCGGCTTATCAAGTCTGTACCGGAAGTATGTTCTATCGACTCCCTAAAAATATTTTTCAATCTATCCCGTAAATTTTCATCACCAATATAATAGTGATCTAAAACGATGGAATAAAGTCGGTATGTATTTGTTGAAAGAGGTAATGCGGAAACATTTTCTATAAATTCTATTTTGAGAGCCGTCTTTGAAGTGGTTTTTAAACAATATTTTAAGATTTCATAGCTCGTTGCTTGGTAGTTCTTCTTTTTTAAAATGTTTTTGATTGTATTCTGTCGCTCTTCGCCTTCCAAGGCTTCCATCATACTTATCACAATAAAACTCTCACATTCTTCCCAATTGGCTTCCTTGAAAAATTTCTGAGCAAATTTCTGTTTGAGGTCATCATTTATAAAGCTCAGACACTCATGCAAAATAACGTTGGGAGTTTTTGAGAATCTGCTGTTAAAGATCGTATTGATGAATTTTTTCCGCACATTGGATGATGCGAGCTTCATACTAAGGTACGTGATGTCCGTATAAAATCTGGCGCAATTTACAATCTTTAAAATTTTATCTGCAAATGGCTGAAGCTCTTCCTTATTAATTCCTCCTATATCTAATAAGATCGACCATAATATACGCGGATGTACGTTTTTCCAATTCTCATCTTTTATTACATCCCCCACAGCAGATCTCACAGCACTCTCATTGTAAAAATCAGAAACAATATAATTGATTAAATTTTGATCAATTCTTATGAAATTTTCTAAACTACAAATTTTATCGAGCCAAAATTCTCGTACTGATTCTGTACACAATACCTTTCGCCAAAAGACTTTAGTATAAATCTCATTTTCCCACAACAGTTCGGCATAATGATTCAATTGTTTTTCATTATCTTGAATCAGTGACAATAATTGATGAATATAAGACGGATGATTATTTTTCTGACGAATCAGTTTATTTATATAATGTAATTTTCGATCATTATCCAATAAAAGTATGCAATATTCAAAACTTGACCATTCTCCGTCATCATCCTGGATCATGTCCATCCTTTTTCTAATTAGTGATGATAAAAATTCTGAAGCCGAATCATTATCTCCATAATCTGTAACAACATTTAGTAATTGGATCTTTATCGCGCCTCCAAATTCTTGCCAGTCAGGATAACTAATCTTGCTAAACCCATCTTCTGCTAATATTGGGCTGTTAAATTCAATAAATCCTTTTTCATCTTTAGAAAGATATTCTTTAATTATGTTCAAGACTTTACTTTCGCCACTTTCCCATTGGCTCAAAAATTCAAGATTATTTTTATCCTCTGTTTTTGCACTGAAATGATCTGCAATATGTAAAAATGTTTCATAAGAAATGGATATTTTGCTGTCTGCACAGATATTTCCGAAATAAAATAGAGCCTTTCCCAGTCCGACACTATTTTCGGCTATAAATTTTAATTGATCTTCTATTATATTTTGAAATATCTGTCGGGGTTCGGAAAGGTTTAAAGTTTTGTTATTAAAATCCTTCTGGTCAATACTGGCCAAAATGAAAAGCATTAAGAACAGAGAGGATTGGTCACTTTTATGTTTTTCTAATAACCTTTCTGAAGCTCTTTTCCAGTCGGGATGTTTTTCAACAATTTTTTCAATGATCTGCTCGTTTTCGGCAGGTAACAACTCTAATTCAAAATCGTTATTCCGATAACGTCTGTATGGTTTACCCTGAGTACTTTTATCTCCTATAACAATTCTTATATTGTTAATTTTCAGAGTACCCTCAAGAATCCCATCACTAAGCTCAGAATCGTTTTTTATTAGATGTTCCCAATCTTCAATAATAACCAAAAATCTTGCATTTTGATTTTTTTTAGCTTCTTCCTGAATTATGGCAAGTCCTTCTTCCATAAATTTTTTAGCTTCTTCCACCCAAATTATATGAATCAATTCCTGCTGAAGGTCGATGGCCAGTCTTTTGAGAAGAATACTTTTCCCACTGCCGGATGATCCGAAAACAATTGCGGTAACCTTTCCTACAACATTTTCATTAAAGCTGTTGGTAATCGTTTCTCTAAATTTTTTATAACCCTGTCTCATTACGTCAAAATCATTAATGACAGCAAACCATGGACAATCACCTTGTTTCGAACTGTAAAATTCAGGTTTGGTAAATGACTTACCAAACCTTATTGATTGAAGAAACTCTGTATTGATTATTTTAGCTCCCGGAATCAGGAACTTTTCTACCTTTTCTCCTGATAAATAAGGAATGTCCCCTTCTGTAGATGAGTATATCATTTCCACAAAAGCCTCTTCCATTTTCATGGTGTTTTTCAAAAAATCTCTCGTAATTCTGAATAATTCTTTATAACCCCCAAAATAAAAGCTATAAATAGCTATTGCTTGCCTATTCTTTAACTTGGGCAAACCATCTTTACGATGATCTGCTATTCTTTCTGCCGTATAGGCCAGATTATCAATCTTTTTCTCTTTCCCCCTAGACTTTGCCCCTGTCAAATATTGCTTTAATGGTGTATACTGTATTTTTTTTAAGAGAGCCAGCTGATAATGGTCTTTGTACCCTTTATAGTCATATGATTTCTCATAACAATCTTTCAATAATTTCAGGTTATACAACATAAAATCGGCCACCGATTGTATTTTATCTTCCGGCATGTCTTTAACAAGCTTATTGAGTTCGGCTAAAGTTTTCTCCATAAATTATTCATATCATTTGTAATAGATAAATATACTAAATTATGATTTTGCAAAAAAACAGGAATTACGATAATGTATCGTAGTTCCTGTCTCGTTAGTATTAATTTCTTACTTTTTCTCTTTACCCAATGCAGGATCAACTTCTAATAGAAATGATAAAAGGCCATCTTCCATAAATTTTTCTTTTTTGGCAAAAGGATGTGAGATGTATGGGCTGTCTAATCATTCTTGATAAGTGATTTTTGAAGCAAATCCTTTGTCATTAAACTTATATGGAAGCCATATATCTGTACCCGTTAAAGCACAGAGGCATCCTATAATATCCTCCACCTGTTCTTTATTTTTCGGATCATCCAAAAAATCCACATCTATCAATACATCCCGTCACAATTGGTTGGCAATAGTTTGCAAAATTTTGAAATGAAACGAATTGCTTTCTGCGAGCGATTCAAATGCTTTGGCATCCGACTTTTTCAGAATTTCTGAGAAGATTGGATTTTTCTTCAGGTTGGCAAACGATTTTCCTTTGGTAAAATCTTCGGGATCATTGTTCAGATCTTTCATTGTGAATGTATGGTCAATGATGGGATTGTCCATCGGTGTAAAAGTAATTCCGTTGATGTTATGAATTGTAATTCCGTATTTATTAATTCTGTTGCTGTAATTAAGTCACACCATTTTATGGAGTAATTCTCTTTTGGAATCCTCATTGTCGATATAATCTAACAGACTGTCTACCACAAATCCATGAACATTGGTATATATTCATTCATTGTGACCATCAGTATCTTGTCCTTTGATGCGGGATCTTACATAGTCCCTGATCTTGTATAATCCTAAATACTTGCCTTCATTGTATATAACGTGATTCTCATGTTTCATGTTTAAACCTTTCGGATTAGAATAAGGGTTTGGTTTAGCTACCGATTGTACCCGTGCCGGAAATTGTCATTGATATCTTTTAATGAGTCCATCGAAAAAACTGTTGTTTTCCTGCATAAATTCCAGAAAGTCCTTTCATTCCTGTGGGGTAAGTGTCTCTGTTTCATCGTCAATTTTACCTATAATCTTTCTTATGTACTGCTCTTTAAATTTACTATTAGGAGCAAGATGATCCAGGATCTTTTTTCAAAAATCACTTTGCAAAGCCTCGTAAGGTTGGGTAATAGCACATTGCTTGATCTCGGTATCAAGGTTAATATTGGCTGCCAGTGTCTTGGACATATTGGTTGTAACATTAAATAAAATAACTGATCACAACAATTCTAATCATTTTTATGATTTTGTCAATAAAATGAGTAGAATTTACGGTCTGTTGTTTTTAAATTTCTAAGGAAATTATTAGAATTTCAAGTTTTAGCGTATATCGGTGTTCTCTTTTTCAAAAAAAGCATAGTAAAAGTCAATTTTCCATCAAGATCTTTCAACCTGATTATCAATAAGTTAAAATAAGTCAGTTGGCTTGTTGTGACGATAGTTAAAAAAATACATTTATTTATCTCAAAATCAATACTTTACCTAAACATATTTCCGGCATATTTCCTAAGAATCTGTCATATTTCCTGAAAATTCCTCTATTCCTGTCATATTTCTGACATATTTCCGAAAATAAAAAAACACAATTAACTGATTTACAGATACTTAAATTTATTTTTATCACTTTTTCCTCTTACATTTGTAACAGAAAACAACAGCGAAAAAGCTCTTATATGAATCAGTTGTTTCAAGTGATCCAAAATCACCACAACTCCTTCGCCCTCATATAATTTCTCCCGATTCTAAAGGTTTTGAGGGCTTTCTTTTAAAATTAACATTTAAATAAATATAATTATTATGAACACAACTCCATTACCACAAGGTTCAACCGAAGCACCATTCTCATTCTGGTATTATCTATGCGGAAGACAAAGCGACCTGAAGCTACCGCCCAACGAGCATATTGCACTTACAACGACAGGCATCGTCAGCTTGATGGTTGCAGTTTCCTATGCTCTATTCTGCTTTATCTTCATGGATAAATGCATCGAAAATTCCACAACTCTTTTACAGGGATTTATGTTCTTAGTTATTTTGGTTTTCATCTTGTACTTTAACAGAAGTCTGTTTGTCTACATTCAAAAACGAAATAGAACCACCAAGTGGATAGCGATAAGCTCTTACTTGCTATTGTACACACTGATTTCGGTGTTGGCTGGTTATCTTTTTCTGTTTTTTTATCTCGAAACGGAAATAACTGCGCGGTTAGCCAAAACTTCATCATCTCTCAGACAAGCCGAATCTCTGCAAATTGTTTTAGCTTCTCTTACCAATGAGCAGAAATACAGTGTGGAATCGTTCCGTTGGATCATAGGCAGTGTATTCTTTGTATGGAGCTCACTCCCGCTTCTCAATATGCTCTTCTTCATCAGAAATTCCAACGTAATGATCTACGACCAGAACCTTCAATTGCTTCAGGAATTAAAATTCCGACTCCTGAAACAGAAGGAAAAATACGCTTTGTTAGGTGAAAATTTAGTAACACAACAAGATGGTTTGTTTGCAGATGAGGAGCAAAGTCCTGAGTTAATACAGCAGCAAAAGCAAGATATATTAATGCAGATACAACATTTGGAGGAATCTATCAATCTCCTTTAATTCTACAATTCTAGTTACACAGTAATTAAGTTATCCCATTTCATAATACCCATTTATTTCTAATTACTAACTCCTAATCCCTACTATTATGTTTTCAAAATTTACACAAAAATTAAGCTTTTTATTTTCTTTCCTTAAGAAAAAAGACGTTCTCGATATCTTGGAAGAACACATTGATGAAAAACTCCAGCTTGAATCCAAAGATTTCTTTGCGCTATCTTATTTATCTAAAAACAAAGTATTTACCAAGGAGTCTATTCTTTCATACTACCATTCCAATAAGTTTTCAATCATTGATGATCTCCATCATATTCGTGGAAAGTACCTGCATAAATGGGCGGAGCTTCGAAATACAAAGTTCCAATACACTTTATTAACAGCTCTTCCAAAAGATCGAAACCTTAAAAAATTTGAGGAACGCGAAAAATTCGAAGAAAAAGTAGAAACCCAAAATTCCTATGCTCAAAATGGAATGCAGTATATCCACGGCAATCTAGCTCAGGAGCATATTTTGAGCAGTGAAAACAATCTATTCCTGTCGAAAGCAGAACACCTCAAGGCTGAAAACTACTTTACTTCTATCGAAAATGCTTCCATCGGTCTGCAAATCGAAACGGCTCGAAATGAAGATATTTATGAACGAATGTATGAAAATCCTACGGAAACTTGGAGCCGTTATTCTGATCAAAATAGATCCAATGCAGATGTGGGTTCTAAAAATTCCGATAGTTCGAATAGTTCGCAGACGGTTCATGGCGTTGGTAATGCAAAGGGTTCGCACTCAATTGAATATCCCGAATTTCCGGAGCAAACCTCAGTTCCCAAACATAGTTTTGACCATGGTGATGTAAATACTTTTGTATACACACCACAAAATGCCAAACGTCCTATTGATGCCTCGGCATTTGATTCTCCGTTGGAATTTAAAAACTACGAAGATGAAGAAAGAAATATTCCCGGTTATTTACTGGAAGAATATGAACTCTTAAAATCGATTCACTCTTACGGAACTGCTTATTGCGATGCACATTGTTTTCCAAGAGAAGCACCTGAAACTGATATAACCTTGCCTCAGAATGCCAAAACCGCCACACACATCCCAAATGTGAAAGGCAATATTTTAAGTGGCGTTTCTTTAAAAACTGCACTAGCTTTTTTGATAGCAAGTTTACTGGGGATTGCTGTAGAATTCTTTGTTTTTCAATCGATCTTAACCAATTCTTTTATGCTAACAAAAGAAAAAGCAATGGTTTCGGGCGGAATTGCGGTTGCACTCAGTGAGACGATGAGCTTCTTATTTTTTGGCCAAATCAAAAGTTTTGTATTGATGGATAATGTATTAAGTTGGAAGAATCTTCCCAAATCACGGGTGTTCTATTTTCTGATAACGGCAATTTTGGTGTACACGGCATCGTTGGGAAGCGTTTATTTTTTCCACATCCAGCATAAAAAGGATGTCAGCGATTATGTGATGCTTCAATCTGAAAGACAAAGCAATATTGCTGAAGCGGAATTAAGTGAAACTCCAACAGATACTGCTGTTTATTCTGAAGCGGGCAACAAAAAACATCAGGAAGCTGAAGAAAAGGCATTAAAGGAAGAATGGTTTGTAACGGCTCTGAAAGCAATTTCAATTGGTTTAAGTTCTAGCTTGATGCTGTTGGTCAATGCAGTTCTTTTGATTATTACCATGCTGTTCTTCAATTCCTACTTTCTACAACTTAGGATTCGCAAACTTTCTGGATCTCTCGCATTGCTGGAATCGAATTTCAACAGCCGTCAGGACAGGCTGTTTTACCTAAGAACAAAAGGAAGGTACATTATCAGCTTAATTGGTCAGAAGCTCTTTATACAGTCTATCAAAGCACGTGGTTCCTACTCTTATTCAAAGACAAGAAAAAATAAAACTTCTTTCGATATGCCGTTTCCGTTGAATGGAAATGGTTCCAAGGTCCAGTTGTAAACTGTTGTACTCATTTCTTATAAACAATCAACATTTCTATTCACAAATATTATTTAACCCTAATTTTTTTTACAATGAAAACAATCCTATTATTTATCACCGTTTTATGCATCAATATTTCATGCAGTAACCCTCAAAAAAAGGCAAATTCAAAAGAACCAGAAAAAAAACTGTTGGTCTTTATCAATGACAAAAGTCAAAGCGTTCACGTCAATGGTGCTTCTGTAGATAAGCAGACGCTTTGGATCAAACGTTTCCTGCACGAGCATCAAGCTCCGAATACTGATATTTGGATCTCTACAATTGGCAGTCATTCCGCCAATCCTGCCAATGGTCATACCATCAAATGGAAGAATAAATTTTCTGATAATTCTAATCCCAGCGAAAATAACGGTTTTGAATCTGACGAGGATAAAATGCTTAGAGAAGTAACTGAGCGTAATAACTACCAAAAAGTGTTTAAAGCCAGGCAGAAAGAACTTCTTTACCATTTGTTTGAAAAGCCTGAAAAAATTAGCGGACAGACCGCTATTCTGGAACTATTGCCGGCTTTGGCTGCCAAAGTTAACAATTATAACGGAGGAGCCGATATCATAGTAATAAGCGATATGGTTCAAGAAAGTAGTTACCAAAATATGACCCGTGGGAAATTTCCTTTTCCAGACAGAAGTTATGCGGAGGAGCAAGCCGTCAAAGATTGGGAAAAGCTGCAGAAGGATCTGAAATGTTCTTCCAATGATCTTGCTTTCGTTAAATCGATTACTATTTTAGTGCCCGAAGCAGCAGAGGAAGCCTTTTTGGTCAATGCAGATGCTTACTGGAATTACTTGTTCAAACAGATGGGTTTTGAAGGTAAGGCTGAGTGGTCGAAGCCATAATATTTCTAACCACAGGAGGCAGAGTGCCTGCCTCCTTTTATTTAAAACTTTTTGATCATGGATTATAATTTCGACAATAAAAAATTTCCGCCACAGGTCTTTGTAATTGACTCAATCTCATTCTACAAATTGCTGAAGCAGGCTACCGAAAAACTGCTTAGTGAGCAGAAAGAAAAAAAAGAATGGTTAACAGCTTCCGAATGTATGGCAAAGTTGAATATTAGAAGAACGACACTCTCTAAACTACGTCAAACCGGGGCTATTTCTTATTCGAAATTTGGCCGTAAGATCCTTTACAATGCAAAATCTCTGGAGCTCTATCTTCAAGAAAATCAGCTTGAAAGGTTCTAAATTTAGATTTCTTTATTTGAGCTTCTTCGGGATTCTATTTCCAAAGCTCTCCCACTCTATTATTTTCAATATAGGTTCACAACTTTCAATTCAGTTACAGGATTTTACACGTCTTTTCTTAGGACATTCTGTATCAACCCATTTCGGGCAATCTATGCCGAAACCAATACTTTAAACTTAACAAAATCAAATTTTATTACAATGAAAAATTTATTTCAAAAAGAATTTCTGAATTCTTTATTAGACAACCACGAGTTTGCATATAATAAATACCGCAGAGAAGAGCTTATTAGTAATTTTTCGAGACTTAAAAATGATGTCCCTTTCAGTCCCAGACTCAATGAGTGGTTAACAGGTTTTTACGAAAAAAATAGAGAAGTTTTTGTTTTTACGGATTTTGATGATTTCGACAGTAGTAATATCAAACAAACGTTACAAAATCACATAAAAAGATTTAAGGATACTGGAAAAATTCATGTGTGGACCGGAAAAAGTGACAATACTATTTTTGGAACAGCAAGGCAGAACCATTTTTTTAGAGCATGGCATGAATATGTGCATATCACAAGAGCTCTAAATTTCGATTTTGTTGGAGAAAGCCTGGTTTGTGCATTCCAATGTAATATGCTGCCTAATTCATGGAGCCTGGAACGCGAAATTGTCTACATAGAGATTGTTGCCCAAAATCAGTTCTACTCGATCAATAAAAAATTCGTGGATAATCAACGACACTTTTGCATCAGTTATATGATAGATCCTGAGAAAGCTCTTACAAAACGATAAGAACAGATTCTCAGTGTTCTATCGGTAATAATTTTTGATAGAATATCTCCTTTAAGACAATTTGAAACTTTAAATTGGATTGATTATCCCTAAATTAATTAATCTATATCTCATTGATTCTTCGCTAACCAAGAATCTAGATGACAATTTGAAAACTATACTATCAATATCTTCAGTATCATTAATTTTCTCCAACTCTCTTTCAAGTAAAGGAACTGGCATTAGCAATGCGGCTGCAAAAGCATTTGCTTCCCTTTCCTGCTTCAGTTCTCCGGATGAAGATTTTTCATTACGAAAGAATTTAGAGTTATTATCTATGAAAAATTTTTGATCACTTTGTAAATGAAGCTGAAAATGCCCGAATTCATGGGCAATAGTAAATCGCTTTCTGTTTTCAGAATGGTTTTTATTATATCCTATCATTTTTATTTTTTTGTCGTTGACAAGAAAAAAACCTGACAAATTGTCTTCTGCGTCAATTGGCTCAACTTCTATGTCATAATACTGACAAATTTTCTCAATATTGACCGGAGCCTCAGAAATATTATTTTTCTCAATAATATTATTTACGATTCTTTCAATATCGTGGTAAATCATAATTTACTTTTGTTTATAACGGATAATAGGCTATTAATAGTATTTTCGTCTGTTATTCCTTTCTGAATGAAGATTTTTTTTAAGTCTTCTTCTTCAGTTTTTCTTTTATTTTGAACGTCAAAAACCGATGGCAGTATTTTCTCTAAAGGAATGTTAAATTTTTCTGCTATAGTGTAGATGTGATGCAAGAAGATGGGGTGTCTCCCATTTTCTATATTAGAAACAGATGTCCTGCTTAGCTTTAAAACATCAGCCAATTCTTGCTGGCTGATATTATATTCTTTCCTTATATCTTGTATTCGTTGGCCTACAATGGGATATAATGCTTCTTTCAAAGTAGTCTCATTTTCTATACAAAGGTACTAATGTTTATTTAATTTCACAACGTTTACCACATAAACATTACGGTTTTTCGTAAAACATATTTGGCATACTGTTTGTGAAAATTGATTCAATAAATTTTAAAAGTATGAATGAATTTAATTATTTTATTTCAGGTGTATGGAAAGATTCAGAAAGAATCACACACGTTATGTTACACAAAAAACAACCAGATGGCAGTCTTAATTGTGGTATAAAAGCTTCGGAAAAACATGTTGTCGGACTTCTCAAGAAAGGGGAAAGAGCCTGTACCATCACTTGGCAATATCCGGGATGGTTTATTGGAGCTGAAGTAGATTATGTAGAATCTGGCAACAATGAATTTTTAAGAACAGACCGAAATGACACGGCCGTAGATAATTTAGACAATTTAATTTCAATGAAAAGCATACACTATGGACAAAAGTAAACATTTAGAATCCGCAATTAAGACACACCAAATTACAAGAGAGGAGTCTTTATTACAAAAATTCAAAGACAGGAATAAAGAAGTAAAAGAAGCTTTGGAAAGATATTATGGAGATAAAATATACTCTCCTTTCAATTCTGGTTCTTATGCAAAAAACACAGCCGTCAATACAAAGTTTGACTTTGATCTGGTTTCTCCTTTCAAGAGAAATGCATTCGGGTCAAATGGTACTCTAAAAGAAATGTATGAAGATGTGCATAATTTCTTACAGGATGAGTTTGGCAATTCAGCCTATATAAAAAAGCAGAAAGTAAGTATTGGAATTGAATTTTATTCTGATTCTGACGGAGATGTCATAAAGATAGATGTAGTCCCCGGAAGAGAATTCAATCAGGATCAATATAAAGATGATCAAAATCTGAATTTATATGTTTATTCCAGCTATGGTCTTTTCTCCGCAGGCAGTGATCGCTTAAAAACAAATATTGAAGCACAAAAGAGCCACGTTAACGACAGAGCCACCAATGAAAAAGAAAAGATCAGAAAGATCATCAGGCTGCTGAAAATTTGGAAAATAGAGCACGGTAAAAAATACAAATCGTTCTTCTTGGAACTGTTTGTGATAAAGGCAGTGGAAAAAGTGGACGTAAGCGGAAACCTATGGGAAAAATTAAAAACTGTACTGCAATATATTCGTGATAACGCTACTGTAGAAAGTTTTACTTTGAAAGACCCAGGAAACTCTTCAAATAACTTGATGGACACCCTTGAAGATTTTGAAAGAACAACTTTGAGCAATGAAATGAAAAATATGCTTGAAAGAATAGAAGATAATGATGAAAATATCAAGGTCTATTTTCCTGAAAACGAAAAATTTGTAGAAGAGGAAAGTAATTCATACGGCTCTAAATCCGGCTCGTTATATTCTGTACCTCCTAAAACCAATTTTGGATAATCGTAAAATGGACAAATTAAAGTGTGTTGAAAATTTTATTCAGCAACAGACTGATATAAAAACCCTTAAACCATTTTCATATAATCCCGAATTATTAGGATTTATTGAAGGCTCAATTACTATCGAAATTGAGCCTTCTGTTGTTCTTGATTTCGAAGTATCCATCAACCCACTATACCCATTCCAATTTCAGAATCAAGAATCCATAAGTTTTAAAAATCCCGAATTGTTACCATACGGACACATTATGAAAGATGGCAGTATCTGTATTCATACCACCCATTCTGTTGATCTGGAGGAAAAACTACTATATGATTTTAACTCCCTTCGCCTTTGGATAAAGAAGTATTATATACAAGACTTGGAAGTGGGTGACAGAAAGTATGAGCATATTATGACACCTCTAACTTTATTTGAAAATTGTTATTACTCCCTATGCTTTAATAACGTTCAGAAGGATTTCATAAAAGGAGAATTCGGTCTGATTTCAGTTTCAGAGGTACAACCGGGAATGTATGATGAAAAAACAATAATACGTAATTTTTATCTGCAATCTTTTAACAACATTCATGCAAAAACATTGTATGATGTCAAATGGAATCCAAGAATAAAATCATTGCCTAAGAATAAGGGCATATATGTATATATCGAAGATATTCCAGCTGAGCATGGAAAGTTTACTTTTGAAAAATGGGGACAATTGAGACCTTATTTGAACGAAGGATTTCTGGAAATTCTTAATTATTGGAATCAAAATATCTTCAATAAAGGAGAGATAATTCCATTGATTGTAGGCTATAAAATTCCAAACGGAGAACTTCATT
This sequence comes from Chryseobacterium urinae, assembly GCF_030518295.1. Taxonomy (NCBI): domain Bacteria; kingdom Pseudomonadati; phylum Bacteroidota; class Flavobacteriia; order Flavobacteriales; family Weeksellaceae; genus Chryseobacterium; species Chryseobacterium urinae. The sequence goes on from NZ_JAULSJ010000015.1 coordinate 91,466, forward strand.
GGGAGGTGATTATTTTGAAAGCAGGAGATTTGCCAACTTATGGTGTTAAGGATTCCAATAAAAATTGGAAAACATCATTGGAGGAAGAAAAAGATATTGCTTGGGGCAAAACCCATAATATTAACTACAATTACTTCTTTGGAAGGGGAAAGCTTAATGATAAAATCACTAACGGCAGAATACTGCTCATTGGTATTGGTGCTGTAGGAAGTATGGTTGCAAATACCTTAGTCAGAGGTGGATGTAAAAATTTGTGTATTGTTGATTTTGATAAAAAATATCCCGAAAACATATGCAGATCAGAGTATACCTTAAGTCCTCTTGTTTGTTCAAAAACGGAAGAACTAAGAGAGCAGTTATATACAATTTCTCCTTATGTTGAAATTCCGGCTTTTGATATGGATTTAAAATTATTACTTCAAAACACGCCTGAAAAGATTCGTGCTTTTGAAGAAATTTTCAATTCCTATGATTTCGTTTTTGACTGCACGACAGACAATGACCTATTGTATCTGATGTCAAAACTCAATTTAAAAAATGATCTCTTAAGTCTTTCCATCTCAAATAAAGCAGCTCAGCTTGTTTGCGCCTGTGAAGGGAATCGATATAAATTTTCGCGTACACAGTTTAATAACGTGCTGGAATATGACATAGATGACCTTCACGATCCGGTTGGCTGTTGGAGTCCAACTTTCAAAGCGTCTTACAATGATATTGCCCTGCTTGTCCAAATTGCATTAAAACATATTAATCTTAAACTGGAAGCTAACAAAACAATAGGCAATTTTGTCATTGAGACTACATTTGAAGACAACCTGAAAATTACAATGAATGAATTCTAAATATTTTTTAAAAGAGAAAAACCTGACGATACAAATAGAAAACAAAATCATTGAAGCAATGCTTTTAGCTGCAAGGAAATATTATCCAAATGAATTTGGAGGTCTTCTTATTGGTTCTTATACCAATGAGAATAAAGATTTAATTATTACGGATATTCTTGCCCCAAAATCGTTTAAATCCAATCCTGTATATTTTGAAAGAGAAACGAAAGATCTTCAGGAAGAGCTAAAAGATTTTTATCATTCTGATCCTTCCAAATATTATGTTGGAGAGTGGCACAGTCATCCCAATGGAGGAACAAAACCAAGTGGCAAAGACATTAAAGCAATGAAACAAATTTCTAACTGTGAAGGAGTTTCTATAAATAAACCTGTGCTGTGTATCATTGGGTATACAAAGCAAAATTTTCAAATACAGTTTCACTTAATTACAAACAATAAAATCTACACTTATGAAAAAATTTAATTTATTATTCATTCTACTCATTCTTCCTGTATTTTTCTTTGCTAAGAAGGACACATTAACATTAGTTGATTTGAATGAAAGAATGTCTGTTTTGGAAAATTATAAAGAAAATATTGATAAAACAGCAAAGATTGATTATGACAACTCTATAAAAGAATTCAAAAAAAATACTGAAGAAACGTCAAAGTCTCTGTTCTGGTTATTTGGAGGATTGACTGTTGCCGCAATTGCAGCACTAGGTGTAAATTTATACAATCACTTTTGGGGATTAAACAAGAAAATCAACGAAAAAATAACTGATAAAATCGAAACAATCATTGAACAGAAAAGAGAAGATATTATTTCTATTATTAAAGATGAAGAATATGAACGAATATTAAAACGAACAAAAAAAATTCTCACCATCAGTTCTTCACAAGAGTCAGAGGAGCAGGTAAAAAATACTTTTTCAAAAATGAATTTTAACAATGTTATATTTAGGGTAAAGGATAATTTCACCACCATTCCCGACAATGACATTATTGTTTTTAACAATATAAATGGAGAACTTGACCAGCAATACATAGATACTATCGTGTCGCAAATCAATGATGAAGAGAAATGTTATATAGGATACACCATAAACAACCTTGCAAGGCACGAACAGTTCAATTTTGCTAATTCCAGATTTACATTGTACCATCAAATCTTGAACACTCTCAAATTTTCTGATCTGAGTAGCGCAATATCATAATTTTCACAAAAAACATATATAAATGATGAATTTAGATTGCAGAGGGGACAAAAACAAAGAAGCAATTGTCCGTGATTATTTGTTAAAACCCCTCATATATTCTACATTGCTAGAGGAGCAACAGAAGTTGGGGTGTTGTGGTAAACTAGAAAGAGAATACTATGTATTCAGGGCTAAGCACAAAAAAAACAATAATGAATTTTCTTTCTTTGTTGGCAAACATTGTGCAGAAAAATTTCTGTTACTTATTGATCATCCAAAATTAAATCTGTTCAATTTATTTATTTCTGAAACAAAGAATGAACACACGCAGAATAGCTCCAGTGATGGAAGTAGTGGTTTGAAAAAAATCCATCCAATCAATAAAGAATTAATTGAAGCAATCCATATATTAACGACATCTTGGAATAGTCCTCCGCCACCCTCTGTAATTAGTATTATTGAGTTTACACATAACAACGAAAGCATTGTTAACAAAAAAGGTATTAAATGGTTCAATGAAAAACTGGTTTATGACAAACAAAAGCGAACGATGACTGAAATATATCTGGATCTAAAGAATACAAATAAGAAAATCCGGAATTTTTCATTTGAAAAACTAAAATCATATTTCTCAGATAATTTTCCAAACGAAACTAACAGGTTCTAAAAATTGATATTCTTGATCAGAAAGATTGTAATAATATAAAAACTTAACTATGTCCGAAAATAGATTTGCCATACTCATTGGTATGAATAATTACGAAGGGAATGAATTACCATACTGCATAAAAGATGTCGAAGATCTGGAAAGCGTTCTCATATCCCATTGCCGTTTTCCTGAAAAGAATATATTCAAAATAACCAGCAGCGACAAACCTGTCAAAGAGCAGATTGATGAGGCTTTTGGTCTGATTGAAAAAGATTTCAAAATAAAAAAAGATCTATTATTCTTTTATTTTTCGGGTCATGGAGATTACGACAGGATCGAGGAAAAATCAAAAATTATTTTTGAGGATGATACCGAATTAACAATAGAGGATATACTTCTCAGATATTTTTATAAAATTAGACCGAAAAATCAATATCTTTTAATAGATGCATGCCATTCCGGAGCGGAAATATATTTTAAAGGAAATACTTCTGAAAAAGAAATAAGGCGGTTAAATTACAACTCTTCAGAATTATGCTTGATGTTTGCCACAGAAAGTAAAAAAAAGGCTATTCAAGGCGAGGATATACAAAACAGCTACTTCACTTATTTCTTATTGGAAGCAATAAGAAAAGATAGTTTGTATGACGAGGATGGCTTTTTAACGATACAAGCTATTGATAATTATCTTAAGAAAAGAGTGTTGGAGAAGAGTGAATTTCTGCAGATTCCTGTAAGTGAATTCAGAAGTTCTGGTTATAAAGTGTTTTCATTTAATGAAGAATTGATCGGTTCTAAAAAAAACATAAATAAAGAGGTCATGGAACAAAAAGAGAATAATAAACCCGTTGATAATTACGAACCATCATTTGAGGAAAGTTTATCTTTTCCACACAGAGAACAAGAACAAGAAAAATATTCTCAAATGATAGATCAAGTTTTGGAAAACTATATTAAGAGAGAGAATTTAGCACAATTTGATATCAAAAAAGAAAATCCATTTTTTGATATGGCGGACGCATACCAACAGAAAATCTACAAAAAGATCATTCAAAAAGCCAGACAGGAAGATCTCGAAGCCATCAATGAGCTATTCGAGGTAGAACAGGTAGAAAAACCAGCACAACCTAGCTGGATTGGAGGATTAAGCCAAATGCTAAATTTTTTACATGAGAATTCCAAGCCTGAGTATAATTATAGAATTTACACAAGTTCTGACCACATCTTTTGTACCGGAATATCTCTTAAAGCAAATTGCGTTCATCAGGTCAGTTGTGGTATTGGCATTTTGTTATATCAGGTAAAATATGGTTTTACCATTGCTTTGGTTGAATATAATTTTGATTGGGGCGGACAGAATGATAATGTTCTTAAGAATGTCAATGTTACATTGAAACCGTTTCCCCTTAACAAAGATAATTCTGAATCGGTTGTTCTATATGTATCCAAAAAGATAGAGAAATTTGACATTTCAATAAAAACCTTGTTTGAAAATCGAAGGAAAGATATTGACGATTTTATTAACAAAACAAATAAATAGTGTGTTGTTTAGGTATTATAAATATTCTAAAATCCTTCAAACCCCAATTGGAAAGCCACATCTTACTTCTTTGCACAATGCAACTTGTGCAAGGTAAAAGGAATTTCTAAATTATTTTATGAACCTAGTGGTTCTTCTAAAATTATTTATCTATATCCAGGAGGTCTTAATTAACTTATGTTAAAATAAAATTTTTAATTTTGTTATTTAACATACCTTTTTAAGCTAAAATTACAAAATACAATGATACAGAACTACTTAAGCGCAAACCTTCTTTCAGTAACCGATGATGGAGACTTCAAAAAGCTCAAAAAATCTGCGGATGAAATTGCTAAAAAATTGGCTAAAAATAAAACCAAAATCGTGTCATACACACTGTCGGCAATTGATCCAGATATATCTGTTGAAAATCCTGATATAGTTGAAGTTAAAGAAGCTATAATAAAAAACTGGAGTACATTTACAAACAATGCAAAAGACACTCCCCTAACGTACATAAGAGCTGTAATTTTTGAAGTTTTGAGTAATCTAAGCGAAGATATAAATCATGCAATGCTTATTTGGTTTGCTAGTCGTAACATTGTACAATATCATAAACTAATTGATAAAGAAAAGGAGATTATTTTTGAATTTCTTTCTAAGTTGGGTAATGATATTAACCAAAAAGCAAACAAGGAATGGACGCTATCAAATGAATCTAATACAAATAAAATTAGCATAGAACTTAAAGAAGTTACTAATTATTTAATTAATAATGATACTCTGAAAAAATATTTGGAAGATGCTTCCGGTCCAACTAATTCAGTAGGAGTTGCAAATTTTGATTCTCCCAATCCGTATTGGTCTAATAGTTCACAAAATTGGTCGTATCAATTTGCCCCACGAGCTACCAAAGGAATAAAAACTGTAGTTGATACATCTTTAAAATCCATTGTTACAGTTGTAAATGAAAATAGAATTAGCATTCAAAATAACTTAAATAAAGTTGTTGAACAGATACAAAAAGATCAAATAATTAGAGGTAAACCTTTACAGATTAGATCCGAACTCTTATGGTGGAAAGAAGCAGCGTATTCTTCTTCCATGGATAAAGGTTATAAAGAAATTGATAAAAGTATTATAGGGGTTTCGCTAGCTTATGATTATGCCTCTTTTATTCCTCCTATCTATCCTAAAAGTGCTGACTATTTTTTGAAAGAAACATATAATAATCTAAAAGGTAGTATTGATAATAAAATTACTTTTGAAGAGTATCTTAAAAACATTCATGAACATTCGGACGAATTAAAAAATATATTGCCAGAAAGTGATATTTTAAATGACAGACCAACATTATTGCTTTTCATTACTGGTTTAATATGGAATAAGTATCAACTAACTCAATTTGAAAATTTAGTAGGAATACCGATAGGCATCCAGCTATCGGAAACCAATATTGTTACTTGGTTATTTCACGATTTTGAGTTGATGAAAATTTTAAACACAAAGTAATATGTCAGGCAAATGTTCAAACCCTGATTGTGTTGCTCCTATCAGTTGTCACGAAGGAAAAGAAAATTATACAAAGTGTGAGTTTTGGAATGATGGAGGGACTCAGCAGGTCAAAAGTAAAAACAGTCAAAAAAAAGAAAGAAAATCTGAGCTACCGTGGTCCGGAGAGGCATTATCTATAGAAGAGTTATCTACAATAACTTTTAGAAATTCTCCAGTGGTAATTGGTATAATAGGAAGAGCCGACGCTGGAAAAACAACCTATTTAGCAATGCTTTTTACATTGTTATTACGTGGCGGAAAACTTAAGGAGTTTAACTTTTGTGGTACGAAAACAATAAAAGCTTGGGATGTACTATATCAAAAATTAAGTATTCAACAAGAAAAAGTTGCATTTCCTGACCCCACTCCTGTTCAGTATATCCGTTTATTACATCTTGCTACTCGAAATCAATCAAAAAAACTAAAAGATATATTTCTTACCGATGTGTCTGGTGAAGTTTTTTCTATTTGGTCAAAAAACAAAAATGACGAAAACGCAGAAAATGCAAGATGGGTTTATAAAAATGCCAATGCTTTCATTTTGTTTATCGATTGTAATGATTTAATAAGTAGAAAGGCACAAGCTAAAACAGATATTTTAGATCTTGCACAAATGTTGAAGCAGGATCTAAAAAATAGACCTGTAATTGCTGTATGGTCAAAAAGCGATAAGAAGGAAAAAGTACATCCTATAATAAGGGAAAAGCTGACAGAAGAGCTGAAAGAACTTTTTGAAGTCTACGAAGAAATAGATATTAGTAATTTTTCCTCTGATGACCCTGATATAAAAGTTCATGAAAACAATATATCAGTATTGGATTGGCTGCTTTTGAGGGTTTTCGAGACAAAGAAATCCGAAATATCAATTGAAGATGGTGAAACTGGAAAAGATATTTTTTTAAATTACAAAAGCATATAATATGGATACTTCTATATTGCTCATCGGAAAACCTCATTCGTCTAAGACGGTTTTTTTATCTCAATTTTATTCCCGATTACAGAAAAATAAGAGTAATCTTAAGCTTTATAAACCCGTTGATGATTTAACTCCAATCTCTGGAGCAAGAGATTCGTTAGCTGCTGGTATAGAGCCTCAGACAACACCTGCGGAAAAAAGCGTAAAATTCCATTTGCCTATACAGTTTGGTGAAAAGCAAGTTGATTTAAGGTGTCCAGAATATGGTGGAGAACAGGTTTTGAGTATTGTAGAAAATCGAGAATTAAATAAAGAATGGATGAACTCTATCAGGGAAAGTAATAGTTGGGTTCTGTTTATCCGATTGAATAACATAAATAAGCCTTTAGATATTAGTGAGGTAACTTTTTCTGAACAACATCAGAAAAAGCAGCAGAACGCAATTCTCGAAACTGATGACAAAATATCTGATCAGAGTTTTTTTATAGAATTATTACAGATTCTTTTACATTCAAAAGGCAATGATTATCATATTCTTAATGATACGCTAAAGTTGACTATTGTTTTAACTTGTTGGGACGAAATGAATGTGCAGGAAAAGCCTTATGATGTGTTAAAATCCAAACTCCCTCTTTTATTGGATTTTGTAGAATCTAATTGGGATAAGAATTATTTAAACATTATAGGTCTTTCTGCTCAGGGATTTGCTTTGGATACTCCTGAAAATAAAGAGAAATATCAAATTGAAGGACCGGAAGAGTTTGGATATTTGGTCTTTTCAGATGGGAATCAAACAAATGACATTACACAGCTAATTGAACAATCATTATTGTGAAAATTGTAATTCATCAATCAATTTGTGGAGAAGTAAATAAGGCATGGGGGTTAATAAAAACGACCATGTCGGATGTGAACCTGGCTAAAAATATAGCATTCAGAACAGATTTACACGAACAAACGGGTGGAGTTGATTGGCAACCGGCAATTAGAGGGTTTTCTGAAGGTAATTATTTTTTAATTATGAAGACTTTTGAAGATATTTCTCCGGATGTACGACGAGGTCGAAAATTTTCCCACGTTTTAATAATTCCTAAAAATGAGATAATACAAATAGACAATATTGAACAGATTATAAATTTACTGCCAAAGGATATAAATAAAGACATAGCTTTAGAAACGATTACATTAGAAATTTCTTCTAAAAAAAATGATGATAGTTTACAGAACAAAATACAGGAAAGATTTAAAAAGCTTATCAATGGTTATATCAATATTAAGAACTATAAAAATGTATTAATATGGATTGGGCAGGATAATTTTAGCATTGCTGTTGTTGAGCTATGGAAACGTCTTAGTTTTTCAGAGCGTCAAAATTTTCAATTTGGTGTTTTTTTCAATAACGATAATAAAGACGCAGATGGTGTAAGTCTTATGGCTGTTCCTGATAGTATCCAAAGTAAATTCATGAAATCGGACTTCTTTGTAATTGGGAAAAATGATAAATACAAACCTACTGAGCTGATAGAACAATTATTAATCGGTGATGATCTGGTGCGGGAACGCATACAAAATTTTGAAAAAACTATTGAATGTAATCCTCTTTCTCGAGAAGACATCAGTTTGGTCGCTAAGGGCATTGAAACATTTGAACAAATCAATATTGCAAAAGATCTTAAAAAGTTAAACACACTTGCACATATTGTGGCTAAATACTCTCCTTCAAATAAGCAAGGTGTGGCTTTTAAATCGCAATTACTAAATAGGATTGTCCAATTAGCAGAAAACATAGACTTTTCTGATTTAATTGTATTAAGAAATTTCAAAACACAGAGCTTTAAAAATTCTGATATAATTTTATCAACTTCCCTGATTGCTTGGCTGAAGAAATATATATTTTCTAAAAATGGTACTGATTACACTAATTTTTTTGAACGAATAAAGATTGATAATCTTAATTGGTGGGACAAGGCAATCATAAAGGAACTTGAAATGTATTTAAATTCTATTCAAGGTCAAAAGGCAACAATTGTTTATAATTGGTTAATGCAAAATCCGTCAATTCTTTCTATAATTGATATTTATATTGATAAATCCAAAGAATCTGAAAAATACTTTATAGAAAAATTACCTAATAAAATTCCTGATACTTTAATTAAAAGTCTGGAAGAATTTTCAAAAAATAACCTCTGGCTAAAATTATATGCCAAACTCTTAGATATACAATATGAGTTTAAAATGGCATTAACTGAATTATTCAAAATTGATAATAATCATATATATTTTGAGGCAATTGATATTATAACAGCCGGAAAAGATCAAAAATTAATCATTAATTACGCTGTTGATACTGGTGAACCTAGAATGATTGAATTATCCGGTAAAATATGCAATACCCATCCAAAATATCTTTCAAAGATTGAAGTTTTGGATGATAATTGGCAAGTAATCTGGTTGGGATCAATTAAGAATGGAAATCTGGTAGAAACAGGTCTTAAGGAACCACAGAAAGAAATTTTTAAATTATTTGATAGTATTGTTAACGGAAATTCTATTTCTGAAGAACTCATTGAGATAATTTCGCAATCCAAATATGGAAATATTCTCCCATATCCAAATAGAACAAATTTATGGAATCAATTATCCTTAAATGTAAGAAATAATTTTTTGACTAAAACATCTGCTGCCCTCCTTCAACAGCTTAGCGAAAACTCAACTACCGAAATTCCGGATGATGCGATTTTAAATAATTATATAAGTAAGACAGGAATTTCTGACTTCTTGTATTTTAATAGGAATAATATCAAGAGCGTAATTACAATTTTTGAAAAATTCACTCAGCTTTCTGATGAGCAACTTAGAAATTACATCAATAATTTTTCTGGAAAGATCAATGCAATTGAAGCAACTCAACTTGGAAAACTGGTTATTAGAAGGAATTTTACAAATTCAGCCTATACAATAAATAGCAAAGCAACTAAAAACAATAACTGGAAATATGCCTTAATAGAATGCCATTATCTTTTAGATTTCATTACACGAGGTTTTCTTGCTATTTCAGGTGTTATTTCGAAGGTATCTATCCCAACAGACGAATGGTGGCAAAGTGTAGAAGAGTTAATCGTAGAGTTATATCCTAATACATCATTAACCACCATTTGGAAAAAGGCTGGAGGGAAAGAAGCTGATTTGATTATGAACACTTCTGCTGCCAATACTTGGAGCGACGTACTTTATAAATTACGGAGAAATCATTTTAAGAATTTAACAATGAATGATTTACTTAAAGAAATAAAGAAACAGTATGGCGATAATCCAAAATTTAAGCTTATTTATGATTTAAGAAAAAACTATATAAAAACCTAAAACTATGAGCCTGCGAGAACTTTATAAAGGAACAAAAATTATTGAAACAATTGAGAATTATTCTTTTGCAGAACAGTTATTCCAAAATCAAGAGAATAAAAGGACTAAAAGTAGTCATCACTTCTTTAAAGATGAAGATTTTTGGCAAGAAGTGATTGCTTCTCCTTCAAAATATTGGGGACAAAAAGTGGATTTGATGAGATTTGTTATTTCAGATTGGGTTGCTCGTGTTCCAGGTTTATTCTGGTCTAAATCATCAGGGTTAATTCGGGAACATACCCTTAAAGATATAGCAAAACAAAGCAAACGATGGATTGAATTTAACCCACCAGGAAAATCTAAAAAAGTAATGGGAGGAATAGGAACATTATTATTACCACCAACGGATGACGGAAAGGTATTGTTATCTGTTAGTGCCGGATGTAATGCCTCTTCTGGAATACCTATATTATGCTTTCCTGAAGTGATTGATCAATTAGATATTAAACAAGGTGATTGCGTTGATATCATTGGTGCAAAATGGCAACCGATGGATACTCATTGGGCTTCGAAATTTGCATCCACGAAAGATATTCCTCGTGGTTACTTAGTGATTGACGATATTAATAAAATCAGAAGATTCCAAAGAAATTTTCCTATTTCATATCACCCTTTTTCTTTAATGGAATATGAGTATAAAGATAGTCTTTTTTATGATTTTGTTTATGTAACTGCTGATAGTAATACTGAGAATACAAATAGAGAAATTGAAAAATTTTTCTATGACTATAGAAAAAAAGATGGACGAAATGGCGAGTACCTCTTAAATCCAAACATTGTCTCTCCAATATTTGAAGCAAGATATTCATCCCCTTTAGAACTAACACATGCTTCGGAAAAGGCTAAACTTAAGTTGTTATATGAAAGAATTCGTGGAGTACATTTTAATAAGGAATCATTAGAGCAATTAATGATTCAATTACCACAATTATATCAAACAAGTACTTCAATAATACGGCTGACCAAAAATATAGGACTAAACGCTGCATTATTAGTAGAAGATTCTGCGGCTTCAATGTCTGCACAACTCATAAGTAAATGCATTGAAAAAGAAATGATAGAAGATCTTATAGATAGAATTGCAACAGAATACCCTAAAATTTTTAACTAATATGGCTTGGACAAAAAAACTCACACAATTAAATGATGTGTTAGGTGATTTAGTGTCAAACAAAGACGGAATCACGAAGTATGTAAAAGATTCAGGGTTAAAACCTCAATATATTAATACAAGTGGTAGTGCTTTAGATGTTTGGAGTGAGGTTTTAAGTGAAGCGGATAAAAACAATAAAGTAGATGAATTAATAAAGGTTGTTTTGCATTCTTACCCTGACAATTCATTTTTAAAAACAGCTCTAATCTCTAAAGAAATTGATTTTTCTGCAAGTCCCGATATTGATGACATCTCAGATTGGCAGGATATTTCGGAAGAAACATTAGAGGTACTAACATTAGAACAAAGTACTTTACTTCCCATTAATTTTTTAGCTAAAGGTTTACAAAAAAGTAAATCAGTGGGCAAAGTTGAAATTAAAATTGGTAATAATCAATATAGTGTAGGAACTGGCTTTTTGTTCAAAGTAAAAAATATTGATGACTTATTTTTCATTACCAATTATCATGTAATAAACAGTCAGAAAGACATAGACAAAACAAGGATAATATTTGACTATGAACTTGATATTGATGGCAATACTATACCTTCTCGAAGCTACAGTATTGACGCTGACGGTCCATGGTATTGTTCGGAAGTACAAGATTGTGATGCTACAATTTTCAAATTACTTGATAAAAACAACACTTTATCTGAATATGGGTATATTGGATTAAAGGAAATTGAGATTTCAAAAAATGATTTTGTCAACATTATTCAGCATCCTAAAGGAGAAATGAAACAAATTTCACTTTATCACAACATTGTAACCAATACAAACGATAGAGTTGTTCAATATCTTACTGATACTCTTAAAGGATCTTCAGGATCTCCTGTCTTTAATTCTGATTGGGATGTTGTTGCACTGCATCATAGTGGTGGTGGAAGCAAACCAGGCGAACCCCAACTTCCTGAAGGTAAAAAATCCCGTAATGAGGGAATTCTAATAAATAAAATCATTAAATTTATTGCTGATAACTATAAAACTAACACATGAAAAGCAAAATGTTATTCCAAGGGTATGACGAAAATTTTATTTTAAATAAAATTGTCTCATTACCGAAGCTAAATGAAGAACAAATTAATGATGTTGTACGTGATAAAGATGGTAATGATATAATAAAATACATCAATTACAGCTTACAATTGTCAGCAACTCATAAATTTCCTTTTTATACTGCGACAAATATTAATGGCTTACTTTTCAAAAAAGTTCCTAGAAAAGATAATTGGAGAAATGATGATAGAGTAGAAGGTTATCAATGGGGAAAAGAGTTGTATAGTGCTCCTAAAAGTAATTTTGATAGAGGGCATATGACTAAAAGAGAAGATGTTCAATGGGGTGAGACAATAGGTATTGCATTAAATGCCGCCGACTCAACATTCTACTACACCAATGCTGTTCCACAGCATAAAGACCTCAATCGTGATATTTGGAGAAGTTTGGAAGATTATATTCTTCATACAGAAACAAAACAGAACGAGTTGCGAGTTTGTGTTTTTACAGGACCAGTTCTTTCACGTTCAAATCCTTACTTTGTAACCCCTATAAACGATAAACAAATTCAAATTCCTTCATTATTCTGGAAAGTTGTTGTTTTTCAAAAAGAAGATGGTAATCTATACCGTGTCGGGTTTATGATGAGTCAAAACAAGTTACTTTCAAAGAATGCCATTATAGAAGAACTCGAATCCGACAATGAACTTTTTATGCAATTTGATGATGCTGACACCTATCAAGTAAATATTTCTTTAATTGAAGATATTACTGGTTTGGAAATCCCCAAGGCAATTGATTCATATTCTGATGAAAGAAGTTTGAAATTGATTTTAAAAGAAATAGATATTGACCCTGATCTGGAAAGTGATTCCATAGGATACAAATTAGGATTCTCTTTAGAAAATATTGTTCTTTAAATTTATTATCCTCAACATAAGGAGATTATTTTATCAGTTTTTTTACTTCCAGGTCTTTAAGAATCCATTCAATTGTTGCTTTGGAAATTTTAGAGGCAATTTTGTTTTTATTGATTGTAAAAATAATTTTCAAAACTTTGCTTCCAATCCAGCCCGAAAAACGCTCGAATAAATTTTCCTTGTAATATTTATTCATTAATTTTTCTGTTATTGGATGGGGATTGCTTTCTTTAGGGTCAGTAATTTTTTTATACGTCAATTCAACAATCTTCTTTACCCTTTCTTCGATTTTAGGAGATAATTTTAACAGTTCTTTGGAGTCATATTCAGGCCATTTTTCAAAAGTTCTATGATATGGGTTTATTTTTGATTTTAATTCATAAAGATTGGGAATAATTGGCAGAAAAACTTTATTAACTTTCTGTCCTTTTTCATTCTTTTTTTCTCTAGTAAATTTAAATTTATTAATCATACCCTGAGTCCAACTCCTATGTATAGGATGGACATTGTTATTTTCAGGATCATATTCGAAAGAAAAATAAACTTTAAAGAAGTTTCTGGCATTATCACGGCCTAAAAAAAAGTCGTGATGCCTGAAATTAATATCTAAAAATCCTCCAAAAGCGAAAACTGAAGAACAAGCAATATGATGATCTTCGGGAATTTTCAAACTATTATACCGAATAGGATAAATTTCTCCCCTCAAATAGCCTTTAGTATGAAACTCCATCATTTCTTTCCTTTTCACTCTAGCCTGATCCTGTAGAGTTCCTAAAATAGCGGGAATAACGGAAAAAATATCTTCCGGTTGTTCATAGTTATCATCAATGATGTGATCTGGAAAAGGATCAATCATCACAAGACCATACTTATCGTATTCTCCCTCATTTTTCTCCCCATATCTTTCTTTCAACACATTTAATACTTCTCCAATAGGCTCATTGTTAATTGCTCCTCCGTCCACACCAATAAAATCGAAAGGGTTAGCAACATTTCCAAAGTTAATTGGAGGATCAAGTGGAATATTTTCCGGCGATATTTTGTTATGAAGTAATTTTCTAGAATTATTTTTGATATAATTTACAGTAAATTCATTATTAAAAAATTCTCGAAAACGTAATCCTATCGGAAATGCACCTGTCGCCTTTGTAGTGAGTTTTAATCTATCTACAATCTCTTTTTTACTACTAAATGGATCAAAGGGTAAATAAAAATCTTTGTGCAATAGATTGTTCTCATCATAATCAAGTTTAAAATGAGAGATAATAAAATGTTCGAAAGTATTATATTTAGGATTCTTATTACTTGGATTGACATTTCCAAACGGAGTGGAAAAATCTATCGGCAGTGGAACATTTCTTAACATGGTTTGTGATAACATCACTTCCAACTGGTTAGAAATATAGTTTGGTAATTTTTTTTCATTTCCTACATCGTCTATAAATGCGTTATCACAAATCGTATCAATGAATTCTGAATTTAACAAAGAAGCTATTTTATCTCCATTTAAATCTTCTAAGAATAACGTTTTTTCAAATATTTTTTCCGGATCATTTTCAGTGTCACCCATCAATACCCAACTGTCATAAAGCAAATTTCCTTTAGTTGAAGAAGGATTTGACGGATCTTTTACGGGGTTTATTTTTCCTTTTATGGCATATATAGCAGACATAACGGTCGTCATTCCACCGGCAGAAGCTCCACCCATCACATCAATCACAGCTTTATGCATTGGAACATAATCTAGCAAGTCTTCATTCCAGCCTTCAGGAAGGCTTCCTGCTTTTGCGTTTTCCCATAATTCTAAAATTTCAAAGAGATAGTCCATAACACCGGCGGTATAGCATCCTGCCGAAACAGCTCCGGCCATGGTAATACCAATATGAAATGTTTCGTTTTCTGATAAAGAGTTGTTCATGATAATAGTTTTTGTGAGAGATTATTTGGCTTTTAATAATTCAATATTACATAATTTTAATACATTAACTAAAATTACAAAAAAATAAAAATTAGTTTATGAAGTATTCGATATTTTTCATTAAAGATAGTCAATGAAAATAAAAAGTCAATTACCCTTTTGTGTAAATAAAAATTAGATAATGTGATTTCTACTACCTAAAATATTTAGAAAAAAACGCTAAGTTTTGAACCGTCCTCCCTATTTTTGACTTGTTTTTCTGAAATGAAAAACTTTTTAGTTTGAGCAACTTTTGTTTCAAAAAAGAGTTAACTTTCTCTTGCATTTTCATAAAAGTTGTCTATTATAGACAATACAGAAATATTTATCTTTTCTGAAAAGATGCTCCAAATCAAATTTATAGGGAAAAATCTTCTTGATATGTACCAAAACCCTAATAAATGGAAAGGAGGTTATCCTCCTTGAATCATAAAAAGCTACATCAAACTCGTTATATTAATGCAAGCAGAGGGAATAAACGATGTGACAGAAATCAATAAATTCTGAAACTACCAAATCTGACCCAAACAATGAGATATGAAATGAATTTGGGCAGCTCGTTTGAATGACGGACGAAGGTTAGAATTTACAAAAAATGACTCCTGAGCCATCCAGATTATTAACCTTACCAGAATAAGCAATCATTATAAAAAATAGCTTTTATCACTTACTCATCAATTAGGATGATTAAACCCGGAATAGCATTTCATCCCTGAGAATATCTTGCAGATGCTCTCGAAGTCAAAGGATGGTCTCAAACACAGTTTGCAGAATTAATCAATATCAGCAAATATGAGATCAATGATCTTGTAAAGTGAAGAAGAAACATCACGCCTAGAATAGCAGTGCGTATTGGTGAGGCTCTTGATACGCCAAGTACTGTTTGGCTCAATCTCCAAAATATATATGATCTTTACAGGCTAGACCTGAATAAAGAAGAATTCAATCAAAAGAAGGCTATAAGGAAAAGGCTTAAGGAGCTTGTTGTTGCATAAAGATTTCATGCCCAATAAATAGTAACAATAACCCTGCGTTCATACTTTATTAAAAAATTGTCAAATTTGATTTCAAAATCCTTTGTTAAAGATGGTATTGATTACATCTCATCCTCAAAAATAGCTTTATAAACTTTCCGTTTTTGGGTACAACAATTCTGCTTTTATACCATAATAATCCGTTTTAAACCATTTAAAAC
>NZ_JAULSJ010000016.1:0-100686 GCF_030518295.1 Chryseobacterium urinae
GATTAAGGAAACATTTATCGGATCATAATGCCTTTACTTCGAAAGCTAAAGACTGGATGATTGTTTATTCAGAAAGTTTTGATTTTAAAATTGAAGCTTATAAAAGAGAAAGGGAAATAAAGTCATGGAAAAGCACTTCCAAAATTCAAAAGCTAATTGAGAGTTCAGCCGGATAGAGCATCCCGATTTTAATCGGGACGGTCAAAGGTTCGAATCCTTTCGCGCTCACTTAAAAAACTCACAATTTTGTTGTGAGTTTTTTGTTTATAATAACCCAAAGATATTACCCTCTTTCCTTTTTTAGATATTCAATAAACTTTGAAGGAGGAATCCCCATTTTTTCGATAAAAATTCTGCTGAAAACGGTGTGAGAAGAAAATCCGCATTCTTCTGCAAGATAGCTGATCTTGTAATTCAGATATTCGGGATTCTGTTTTAACTTCATAACAATATAGTCGATTCTTAACTGGTTCAGATAGCTATTAAAATTGCTTTGTTTATGCTTTTTAATAATGGATGAAAGATAATTCGTGTTCGTTCCTATCTGCGCAGAAAGGACGCTTAAAGACATCGAAGGGGATAAAAACTGTTTCTTTTGTTCAAACTTATTCAGTTTATCCAGAATTTCGTTTTCCTTTTCATCAGAAAGATTATTTTTATTAGACTTGGTATTGTTTTCATCTTTTATCGGGGCTGGAATTTGCTTTTCTAAATGCGCATTAATTTCCATAAATCTTTTTTTATATTTTTTCAGCGTAAAAAAACGATGGACTAAATAAGCAGTAAGCAATCCTAACACTAAAACAGCTATCCATAGATAGCTCATAAAGCTTTTTGTATGGTTCAATTCATATTCAAGAGGTTGTATTTGGTCTAAATTATAGAGTTTGGCAATGAAATCTGCCTTTGAATTGTAATCAAACTTTTGGTTTGCCTTCTCATAAAGCCGAGAATATTTAAGATATGCTTTTTCATCTCCCATTTTATCAGTTGCCTGCATTGCGATGTTATAAAGTTCAAGCTCGTAGTTGATAAATCCAAAACTTATTTGTTTGGATTTAAGTGCCTGTTCACAGTAAGCCAATGAGGTTTTATATTTTTTTTTGAGAAGATAAGCCTGTGCTAAATAGTACGAGTCGTAAAAAACTGTTACTTTGTCATCTCTAAACTCATTTAAATCTTTATTTGCCTTTTCAATAGCATCATCGAGATTTCCCGATAAAATAGCGTAATGAATTTCACTATCACGTACTCCTTCGCTATCCAAATCACTTAAAGACAAAGGTAAACTTTTGATTTTTCTTAGATAAAAAGCTGCAGAATCTAATTTTTTCTGCAGCAGATAGGCGTCTACAATACTGTTATATTTTTCCCGCTTAGCACGATTTATTTCTAGAAAAATTTCCGGTGCGATTTTTTTTTGATTAGCCAGATAATCATCCAAATCTTTTACTGCTTTTATGTAGCCTTTTATTTTCTTGTCAAAATCACCTATTACTCCATACACCAAACCTTCATCACCTCCAAAAATCAATTCCTGAATGTTAGACTTATCCTTAGATTCGTACATTCTCTTTTTTTTCAGGCAGGACAATGCCAAATCATTCTTATTTTGAAGAGCATATATTAACGCTATCATATTCAAATTGTTGGCATACATTGTAAAATCCTCTTCTTTTTGTGCGTAAAAATTAGAAATTTTTATAAACTGTAGTGATTTATCGAAGTTATTCATTATTTCCAGATAATACTTTTCTCCACAGATTCTATAATATTTCATTTTATCTTTGTCGGACAAATTTCTTTTTGCCATCTCATCACAATAGATTTTAGGATTTTTTTCAGAATAAGATTTTCTGATGAGATCACCCAAAGAATATTTTTGTAAAGAATCTGCATTCTTCTGAATATTTTTTTGTCCCGCTATGGCACACACAGGAATACAGTATAGAAATAATATGAATATTTTTTTACGGAAGAAGCTTTTCATCATTCTTAGGTTTATACAAAAATAACATTTCAGTTGTATAGTATGCTTATTTTCTATGATTAAAATACTGATATGATATGTTTTATGAATATTTTTTTTAAATTATATCAAACATAAATAAAAAGCACCTCAAATTAATCTGAGGCGCTAATCAAAATTATTTCTAAAAAACGAGGCTGTCTAAAATTAAATATTGGCTTTTTGCCTTTCTGACATCAACGAAAATAAAACGATTAAGATACTTTCCAACATTTTATTTCGCGGAATAATATTTTTAAAAACAACCCGTTTATTGTTATTGAAATTTGTTCAGAATTAAAAAAACATTCTTTTCCCAAATTTCGCTCTTAGATATAGGATGAAATCCATAATCTTTTCTGATTAATTAGTAAAGATCTTATATTAATTATTGTAATTATCCGATACCCAATACGTTCCGTTACTTGTAATGGTAACTTTATTAAGATTCGCTCCCCAAGCTATCTGATAATTGGTAACTGCCGGTAATCCGTAAGCAAACTGTCCGCTGTTGGCTGTATTATAAATCGGATAATTTGTCCAGATATAAGTATATGCTCCGGAAGGATAGTTGGCTTCATAAGAATTATTGTAAATTTTCAGTTGTCTTCCTTTACATGTAGCAGGATCCGGCAAGATGAAATTAGCTGCTGCATTGATTCCTAAAGGAAGCGTGTAAGGCGTTGCATTTCCTACGGAAACATTAAAACCAAGCGCATTGGTAGATTTTGCCTGCCATTCAATCAGATAATCATCAGATTTAACGATATATGGAGAGGAACCTGCCTGATTATTATTGGCATTAAATATTCCTCCTGCACCCACAATCTTATAATCAACAAAAACAGCTCCTGATCCTGAACCTCCTACACAGTTCCATGCTGAACCATCAAACAGGGAAAGACATTTTTTGGTAGTATCATATACAATCATACCGCGCTCTGAAGCAGATGCTCCCAAAGCATTGATTTGTGCCGAGGTAAGTCTTGTAGGTAAAAAACCTTTATCTGTAGCAGATAATTCTAAAAGCGCTTTGCTGTTTTCTGTATTTTTATCTCCGATGGTAACAGATCCGCTGTTATGGATAAAAGTACCATTGCCGGTTGAAGGCTGATTTTGAAAATAGGCAATTTTAGTATCATCCAGTCCACTGTTGTATACTGCTTCTGTACCTATTGCAATTTTTTCCACAGCTATTCCCGACTGAGCTTCTACATGAGATACTGATGATAGTGCAAATGCACCTGCAATGATAAATAATTTCTTCATTTTTTGTTTGATTTTTATTTTATTTAACGATAAACTTGGTTTGATACTGGTTTTGAGCATCCTTAATTGTAAAAATGTATAATCCCTGATTCAAAGGATTGATTCTGATTTCCTGTACTCCTCTACCGGCAGTACTAATGTTTGAAAGAAGCTGAACTACATTTCCTGCTGCGTTATAAATTTTTACCTCAGCATTTTTGTAAGACTCTTTTGAAGATAGCTGGAGAATCCCCTGCTTTGCCTGTGAAGCTGCTAATTTGGTAGTTTCTGTATTTACCAAATCCTGAATATCTTTCTCTTTTCCTCTGCTTATTTTCAGAAGACCAACTTTTCCTTCTGTTGAAGATGTTTTATTACTTTGATGTAGTACTGCGGTAAACAAAATTCCATTACCGTTTTCATGCTCTTTATTCGCAGGTAATTTAAGATCCTGCAGTTTTGCAATACTTCCTTTTAAATTCGTAATGTCTTCATCGGTAAATAATTCGCAGGCAGCTTTTGTCGTGTTAAAATTGCTTATTTTTAATACTACCAAATGATCTTCATTATAATTAAAAGTATTTGCAGGATATGCTTTGTTTTCAGGATTATTACTGTCTGCTAAAGTGAATACAAATTGTTTTCCCACATTTTTTACCGCCAGTTGTACAAAACTGTTTCCTTTATACATGGAAGTTGGTATCTTCAGATCCAGAAGATGAAATTCTTTTTTTTCATCAATTTTCGAAAGGTTAAGGATAAAAGAAACCAGCAAGGTATTTTCTTCTTTGGAAACGTTGGTGTAAATGTTTTGTAAAGCTCCCAATTCCCCTATTACAAAGTGTTTTTGCGTAGTTCCATAACCCGGATATGCCATCAGGTTTTCCGCAAAAAGCCCTTCGTTTATGCTTTTAGCGATCTTGCCACTCGTTGTTTTTGTAGTGGCGTACTTTTCGTAATTTTCTGTTTTCAGTGTCTGCTGGGCAAACCCTAGTGAAGAACATACTAAAAGTACGAATACATATTTTTTGTTCATAAAAATTATTTTAAAAAAATTCTGTTTTATAATTTCTTAAAATCAAGAATGTTACATTTTTTTACAGATTATTCTGTTTCTGTTTTAAATTCAGAAAGTTTCAAAACATCAGAAAAATCAAGGCTGTGTTACTACAAAAAAGTTGCTGTTTGGAGTAAAAGTATAGGTCTGATTGGTAGATCCGCCCAGTGTAATATTAATTTCCGGATAATACGTACTGCCGTTCGTTAAATAGGCTGCGAAAATATAGGTTCCGGTAATTGTGGTTCCCGAAGTATTGATAGACTGTGATGATCCTGAAACTCCGTTTATGGCAAAACTGATAACCGGTGTGGCTCCCGTTCCGCTTCTCGTAAAATTATACGCAATAGAAAAAACTCTTACTCCGTCGCCTTTTGCTGTAAATTTCCCTGTGGAAATATCAAATTCATTTAAATTATCTGCCACTTTCCCCCCGAATGTTTTATTGTTTAAAGCAATCTGTGTGGTAGAAGAAGTTCCGGCAGTAATCACAAAACTCTGTGTTCCTGTATTGGTTGACGATGCTCCGGATTTATCCACTGTTGTAGGTTCCCATTGCGAAGTTGTACCATTATATTTGAGGTATTGTTTATCTGTGGGTACGGCTGTACTTACATTGGCTCCCTGCAACTGATTGGCATTCCATAAAGGAGCCGTATTATTTACCGTAACCGAAGTATTTGCTCCGTTTACAACAGCACTTGTTCCGTTAGTAATGGTTACCGGATTTGTAGCCGTGGAAGAGCTTGTACCTGTATTAAGATCATTTCTGGTGATAGCGATTGTGGCTGTTCCTGTAGAAGCACTTACTGTGATGGGAGCTGTTGCAGATAAACCCGTAACACCTGTATTTGATAATGTTCCGGCAGATAATCCCAATCCTGATCCCAGTGTAATATCATTCAATTGCCCGTTTGCATCTGCTCCCAAGACTTTTGTAGCAGTACTTGCCGTAGTATTGGATACCCTTGCTGTACCCGCAACATCTAATGTAGCTACAGGGTTTGTAGTATTCCCAATTCTGGTATTCCCAAATAAAATGTTGTTGTCTGCATCTGATTGATAAATACCATATTGAGAATCTGTACCGTTTATAGTACCAATGTACAAACCGTAACCATTCTTAACCTGAGAAGCAGAAACTTCCGAACGCAACCCTATGGATTGAGTACCTGTACCATAAGTCCCCGATGAAATAAAACCCTCTACACCAATTCCATTGCCAGAGATATTACCTCCAGTAAGCAGACCTCTTACCCCATAAATATTGGGAACAGAAAAATTTCCTGCCCCCCCAACTTGTGCTTTTAATCCCGCAACATAGCCTGATCCAGATACAGTTCCTGCGTTATTAAAAGTTCCATCATAAGCAGCGGTAAAAAGACCTGGAGTTGCAGTAGTAGTTGTTGTACGAATAGTAACTGTACTTGCATTACCACTAATGGTTTGTCCGCTGTATGTAGCTCCATTATCTAAAAATAAATTTTGAAAAAGACCTCTTATGGGAGCTGTTCCTCCACCACGAAGGACGTCAAACAAATACGTTCCAAAATAATTGTTATTGACAGCTCCTGTTACAACCGAGTTGAAGCGTACATTTGCCGTTCCTGAATTTCCAGCTGGAATACTGGTAATTTCGTTCCCAACGGCAAAACTGCTTGGAAGGTTTTGATAACTAGTCGAAAGTGTAGCTGTTCCTCCAGTCCAGTTTCTATCAGCATCTTGAACATTGGGCGATGCAGATCTGTCTAGGATATTTCCATAATGTACGTGACCATTGCTGTTCTTTACACGCATAATCTCGCTGTTATTTACTTTAACCTGAAAATCTTGAGCATCTGTGGTTCCTAAAAATTGAGTTCCAGAAGGAACAGGATTGGTTCCAGAATTCCCAGTAAGTGCCCAGAAATTTCCATTGGCAACACCAGTTCCATTGACTACTTTCTGCCAAACCTTATTGCTATCGAAATAGTAATATCCTTCTGAGGTTACGTTTATTGTTTTTGTCGTAGTAGGATTTGCTGCTGCTGTTGCATACACCAAGGTTCCTATTTGTGGAGTATCATACAGAGCGTCTTTTGCTTTCAATTCATCTCCTGTAAGACGTGGAGCAAGAATTCCATCTGCAGCATTTACGTCTGTTGGATTTCCAGCAACGTCCAATGTTGCATTGGGGGATGTGGTATTGATCCCTACTTTTCCGGGAGATGTCTGTGCATTTGTTAAAATTCCGGTCATGGATAATACCATTACGAGTACAATTTTTCTATTCATGTTTTTTTATGATTTCCTTATTTAATTCAAATAATTTGATTGAGATCCGATAGTATCAACAAGTAAGCTGAGAGGATGTAGAAGAATTAAAAGTTGGGCAAAATTATCATTTATCGTTCTTCAAAATAAACGAATGATTCAACAAATTACGATTTCATATAATAAAAAAACAACATCAAAAAATTGAAAATCAACAACTTAAACCCATCAATATAATTTTTTATTCTCCATGTATTTTCGGAGTAAAAAAGACCTGAAAATTTCAGAATATTCCATAAAATCCGAATTAATGGAATACATTTTTTTTAAGAATTAATCTTTTTAAAGAAATTTGCTTCGGTTAAAAGCTCACTCTTTTTATTAAACTATTTAAAGTAATTTCAGAGTTAATCAAAAAAGATCATTTAACATTATGATGAGAATTTCCAAGGTTCTCAGAAGAAAAAAATCAGAAGTTTTTTACTGAACTTCTGTTTCTTTATTATTAGAAAACACAAATTATGGCTTATAAATCTATTCACATTGGCATGCTCATACATCAGAGGGTAAAAGAAAGCAATATGGATATGAAGAGAATTACACATTTTTTTAAGTGCTGTGAAGAGCAAATTCAAAAACATTTTGAGAGTAAAGACATCCGATGCGAAGATCTGCTGAAATGGTCTAAACTGTTAGAATATGATTTTTTCAGGATTTACTCGCAGCACCTGATTTTGCATGCGCCCCAGAGAAATGTAAATTATAACAAAAGATCTTCTGGGAAAACCTCGTCTTTACCACAATTCCGGAAAAACATCTATACCAAAGAGATTATTGAGTTTATTCTGGAAAAGGTAAATAACGGAAAAATGTCTAAAAATGAAATTATGGATCAGTATAATATTCCTAAAACCACCTTATATAAATGGATTTACAAACATGATAAAAGTCTCATCAGGCAAAATGAAACATCAATCACATAAAAATGCAGACCATATTACGCGGCATCAGCTTAAAGAAAAAAGCAAACAGGAAATCATTCATCTTCTAGGAGAAAAAAATTTAGACCATTCTGAAGAAGATCTGTGGATTTATGTAGAAAGAAAAAAAATAATGAAGAAAGTTCTGTATGTGTATTTTGAAAATGAAAAGGTAAGTTTTACAGTAGAAAGATATTATTATTGGTATGAAAGAATTAAAAAAACCGAATTATAAAAGAATTTACAATGATCTGTTGTCTGAAAAATATCCCGAGAAAAAGGAAAAATGCACAAAGTTGCTTTCCAAAAAACATCTGTCTTTTGTAGACATTATAAGACTGAATGAGCTTATATTCGGTAAGAACAATGAAGCTTTTAATCAGCAATACCGTTCCTACGACAAAAAAACAATATCTGAGATTCTTGAATATCAAAAAAAGAATAAACTCAACAATAGCCAGCTTGCCAGTCATTTTAAAATGAGCAGAAATACCGTTACAAAATGGAAAAAAATAAAGGAAATAAATTTCATCCGATAAAAAATAAAAAAACACTTCATATATAACAGCGTCCTGATTTGTTGATCAATAAATGATTTTTGAAACAGCGGGACAAATTAATTCAACCTAAAAGTTGCAATTAAAAACCAAAAGAGGACTGATCCATTTCAGTCCTCTTTTAATTTACACCCTATTAAAATTTCTTAGCATCACACTATAAATTGATAATTATATTTTTATTTTTTTTCAGTTCACTCTGATAGACAATAAATTAAAAGCTAAATCTTTGTGAAATAAATAAAATAAATTTATGACAAAGAAAAAAGTAAAACTTTATGTAGAACAAAGAATACAAAAACTTATAAAGGAAAATAATTTAAAAAAAAGACAAAAAGCAATTACTTTCTCAAGAGTTTTAAAAATTATATGGGGATCTATACAAATTTGCAAATCATTATTTCCATCTTTTTATGAAAAAGAAGAAAAAATAATTATGGAATATTGCAATGAGAGATTAAAAATAGCTTACAGTTACATTATAACCTTAAACAAATAAAGTAAATTCTGAATATAGTGAAGAATCTTAATTAATTGATTTTTAGAGATTCTTCGCTGCTCTCAGAATGACAAAAGTCAAATAGTTTGATTTTTGAGACAACCTATTTGACTTTACTTCAAGCGATAAAAACTTCCGTCCCAAACGTACGTTTTAGTAGCCTTTTTCTTCTTTTCACGGTCTTTTTCATCCTTTTCCATTTCTTTCATTTTAAAGATGAAAGCATTGGGAATTCCGCCTTTGTCATTCGGGAAGACAAATTCTTCAGAATGGTAATAAACATCGGCATCACCAACGCTCATTAACTGAGGTAAAGCTATCAGCTTTTTATTTCTAAACAAAATATATTGGTCATAACTTGGAATTCCACAGGCTTCCCCCGAAACAGTAGCTTTTAAAGTCAGTTCAACGTTTTTCAGCTTATGATTACTTTCCGTTGCAAAACTTCCGTAGCTTAAGCTTTCTCCCGAACCTGTTTCAAAAGAAACCTCATCAATCAGTGTATTTCCTTCCATAACTTTTACAGAAGCGTAATTCTGCTGAATGGTTCCGTTAAAATCCGGATTTTTCTTTGCTAATGTTTTGGTGAGACCGAAAAGAAAATCATAGCCGTTCTTATTTCTGTATCCTATACACAGATTTCCGCCCCAAACATAACCTTCGGAAGTTGTATCCCCTTTCTGGTAAGAAATTTTATACCAGTTTGCTCTTCTTTCACCTAATTTCAGGATCGTTTCGTCTTTTTTAATAATTAAAATCTGCTGATTGCTCTGCAAAGAATCTAAAATTGGAGAAGTAATATTCGGAGACTGTCTTATCCTCGTCCAGTCCGTGAATATTTTCTGTGTTTTATTTTCTTCAAAATCGAAAACTCCGTTTGCGTACACGTAATCGTCTTCCTGCGCAGAAAAAATCTGAACAACGAATACAAACAGAATGGTGAAAAAGGTTTTCATAAGACTTGGTTAAAACTGAGGTTAAGACTAAGGCTAAGATTGAGGTTTAGGCTAGATGAAAATTTGATTATTTATTTTTCAAGCAGCAAGCTTACCCATTCTTCTCTCTGAAGTTTTTTTGTAAGCGTTAAACCGTTTTCCTTACACACTTCAAGAATGTCATCTACATCAAAGAAACACAATCCGGAAAGCAGTAATTTTCCACCTTCATTTAATACCGAAACATACGTCGGAATATCTGAAATTAAAATATTTCTGTTGATGTTTGCCAAGATAATATCGTAATGTTCTTTGCCTAAATTTTCTGCAGTTCCCAGCTCAATATCCAGTTCCACATTATTTCTTACTGCATTTTCTTTGGAGTTTTCCACCGACCATTCATCGATATCAATCGCTTTGGTTTCTCCGGCTCCGATCTGTTTTGCATAAATTGCCAGAACCGATGTTCCGCAACCCATATCCAGCACTTTTTTACCGTTAAAATCAATATCCATCATCTGCTGAATCATCAGATGCGTTGTCGGATGATGCCCAGTTCCGAAAGACATTTTCGGCTGAATAACAATTTCGTGCATTCCCGGAACAGATTCATGGAACTCTGCTCTGATCAGTACTTTATCATCAATATTAATCGGTTCGAAGTTCTTTTCCCACTCTTCATTCCAGTTGATGTTCGGCATTTCCTTAAAAGTGTATTCAATTTTCACCTCATCATTCTGAAAAAGCGGCAGAGATTTCAGCTCTTCTTCATTAAATAATTCTTTCTGAATATATCCTAAAATACCATTGATTTCTTCCGTAAAACTGTCGAAACCTATCTCAATAAGTTCTGCCATTAATATTTCGTTCCACGGCTGAAGCGGTGTGATTTTGAAATCGAATTCTAAATAATTTTGCATGTGAATAATTTGTTGCAAAAATAAAACTACTTTTTTGATTTATTGGAATATTGTTCTTTTGTTTTTGACACTTTGATTTTGTTTTTAACGCAATAGGCGCAAAGATATCTTTGAAATTATTGAGAATATTCTTCGTTCGCAAGGGCGTTTCACTCAGCAAAGATGATACAGTTACTTTGTCATTCTGACGAAGGAAGAATCTCTATTTTCTATTTCTGGAATATTGCTGGTTTTGTTTTTTAACGCAAAGTCCGCGAAGATTTTTCTTTTAAAACCTTACTTCATATTTTTAAGTTCGCTAAGGCGTTTCACTTAAATAAGCACGCAAAGCATTTTTTTAAACTTATCCTTCAGTTTGCCTACAAGTTCTTAATCCTTCTTAACTGCTTAACTGTTCTTAATGGTTTTCTTTTTAAACGCAATAAGCGCAAAGGTTAATTTGAAATTATTGAAAACATTTTTCGTTCGCAAGGGCGTTTCACTTAGCAAAGGTGACACGTTTACTTTGTCATTCTGATGAAGGAAGAATCTCTATTTTTTATTTCTGGAATATTGCTGTTCTTGTTTTTAACGCAAAGTCCGCGAAGATTTTCTTTTAAAAACTTACTGCATATTTTTAAGTTCACAAAGGCGTTTCACTTAAATAAGCACGCAAAGCATTTTTTTAACTTATCCTTCAGTTTGCCTGCAAATTATTAATTCTTCTTAACTGCTTAAATTCTCTTAATGGTTTTCTTTGTCATTCTGACGAAGGAAGAATCTCTATTTTTTATTTCTGGAATATTGCTGGTTTCGATTAGTTTTGTTTTTAACGCAAAGTCCGCGAAGATTTTTCTTTCAAAACTTACTGGATATTTTTAAGTTCGCTAAGGCGTTTCACTTAAATAAGCACACAGAGAAATTTTTATTACATCCTAATTATTTTTAAGCATACACTTCAGTTTACCTGCAAATTCTTAATCTTTCTTAACTGCTTAAATGTTCTTAATGGTTTCTTTTTAAACGCAATACACGCAAAGGTTTATTTGAAATTATTGAGAATATTTTTCGTTCGCAAGGGCGTTTCACTCAGCAAAGATGATACAGTTACTTTGTCATTCTGACGAAGGAAGACTCTCTATTTCTGACGTAAGAAAAATCTGTTGTTTATTGATTAGGGATCCTTCACTCCCACTTCATTCCCGTTCAGAATGACAGATTTCCCGCAGAAAAAAAGCGAACCGAAGTCCGCTTTTTACAATAGTTTCATATCTTGAGTCCGAAAAAATCCAGAACTCAAAACATTAAACTTTCAATTTTAAACTTTAAACTTTAAACCAATTAAGGATTGGTAGAGAAAATAGAACCGTTTGCGATCAACGCTCTTCTGTTCATTTTTAAAATATCTCTTACCCACTCTGCAAAGTCTTCCGGCTGAAGAACTTTATCAGGATTTCCATCTGTTAAACCGCCCTGAATCGACATATCTGAAGCAATCGTGCTCGGTGTTAAGGTAATCACACGAATATTCTGTTTTCTCCATTCTGCCATCATCGACTGAGACAGGGAAACTACTGCTGCTTTGGATGCTGCGTAAGCCGACATATTCGGCCCGCCTTTCAGACCTGCTGTAGACGCTACGTTTACAATATCTCCCTCTCCTTTTTCTTTCATGAAAGGATAAACTGCTTTTGCCGCATAATATACTCCGAAAAGATTGGTTTTAATTACCTGTTCCCAGGTTTCGGAAGGCATTTCTTCAATAGAACCGAAATCTCCGATCCCTGCGTTGTTAATTAAAATATCAACACCTCCCAATTGCTCGGCAATAGAATCGATTCCTGCTTTTACATGGATTTCATTATCAATACTGAAAACCGCATAAGTCGATTTTACTCCCAGTTTCTGGATTTCATCGACTACCATTTTAAGGTTTTCTTCATTTCTTCCCGTGATAGCTACGTTTACTCCTTCATTTGCCAAAGCTAAAGCTACTGCTTTTCCCAATCCTCTTCCACCTCCTGTAACGATGGCATTTTTTCCGTTTATATTCATTTTTAAAGAATTTTTTATTCGTTGATGCAAATTTACGAAACATTAGCCGAGCTAAAAATCCGTATTATGATTAATTTATAAATAACCGCTTATGTTTAAAGCAAAACCGACTCCAAAGTAGAGCCGGTTTCTTTGAAAGTATAGTAATAAATGAAAATTAAGGAATAATAATCTGGTTCTGAACGTCAAATTCTTCTGTGGCAGAGAACTGGTTTCCATACATATCCGTTGCTCTTACCTCAACTTTATGCTTTCCTAAATAAAGTTTTTTCGGGAAATCTCCAGTCCAGATGTGTTTTGAAGATTCCGGATTGGAAGGTCTTCTTCCGGGGAAAATATTCTGCGTAGTGTCCCATTTGAAAACCGACATCGCAAAACTTGGGTCTACGGTTTCATCATACTGCATTTCTTCCCATTTATCGCCGTCTATTCTGTATTCTACCTTATCTTTTTTGCTTCCCATGAAGAAGTTTGCCAAAACTTTAGCAGAAGTTTTTGAAGGGAAAGGAACTACTTTCGGAACATATAAATTGATCTGATAATCTTCCGGCTTTCCGGCAGTTTTATATTTTACTTTATATTCGTTATCGTTAAAACTGATGAAAGAATATCCTTTTGCTGTTCCGTCTCTCATCGTGGAAGTCGGCAGTCCCAAATCATCCGAAGTTCCGGACCACCAGTCGCCGCAGGTGGTTCCTACATTGTATTCATGAAGATCTTTTGAACCGTTCCATCCTGCTTTTTTTCCGTAAAAAAGCTGCTGCTGAACGTGAGTGTGCGCCGAAAGCAACAAAGCATTTTTAAACGGCGCAAGGTTATCAAACAATTTCTGGCGGTCTGCATTTCTGAAATTATCTTCATTTTTATGCTCCAGAGGAATATGGAAAGAAACAACAATCAGTTTATTTTTATCCACCAGTTTCAGATCGTTTTCGATAAACTGCATCTGATCTTCACGGAAACCTCCCCAATATCCTTTTCCGTCGCGCGGATCGGGGTACAAAATATCATCCAGAATAATAAAATGTACATTTCCGTAATTGAAGGAATAATTTGCTGGTCCGAAATTGGATTCAAAAGTCTCATCGGAAAGCATATCTTCTTTCGCTTCGTAATTCATGTCATGATTTCCCATCACGTTATACCAAGGAAGCCCGATTTCTTTCATCACATCTGCGTAAGGTTTTTGCAGGCTTAAATTATCTCCCACCAAATCTCCAAGACTGATTCCTAACACCGCATTTTTCTTCGTGCTTTTCACTTCGTTTACAATGGCTCTTCGAAAGTAATCCAATTGTTTTTCCGTATAAGGCTGCGGATCTCCGAAAACCAGAATATCAAAATTTTTGCTTTCATTCTGTTTATTTAAGGCAAAATTAATTTCTTTCGGAAGTTCGCCTGTAGGTGCAGAACCTTTGTATTTAAAATCTGTGGGAGAACCTTTTGGCTTGTACTGATAATAATATTGAGGAAGATTATTTGCATTTAGAGGAGTCATATAGCCGGAAGGTTTGATAACAAAAATGGTCTGTCCGTCCTGAACAGGAAGACTGTATCTTCCGTTTTTATCGGTTAACACAACCTGAGCTCCGTTGGAAACCGCCACTCCTTCAATTCCTTTTTCTTTGTTTTCCTTCTTCTGATTTTTGTTGCTGTCTTCGTACACATATCCCGAAACAGAAGCCTGTGAAAATGCCATTGCTGAAATTAAAAGACAAGGCATTAAAAATTTTATGTTCATTGTATTGATATTTACATTTAAGTTTTGGCTGAAGCCAATCTGATTATTTTTCTAAAAATCGGGCTAAAGCCCGATCCTGCGGATAAGTTTATGGTTTATTCCACCACATTTTAACATTGATATTGTCTCCACCCATTGCCTGAACTGCTGCATTGTAATTAGCAGTGTTCATCACTTTGGTCTGGGTAGGATACATAAATCTTACCGGCATCTGTCCATTGTTCTGAAGCCCGCCGTTGTTCGGTAAAACCGGGAATCCTGTTCTTCTGTATTCGTACCATTGCTGATGGTCTACAAAGAATAAGGAAATGTATTTCTGAAGCATAATTCTTTCAAAAGTTCCGTTGTAAGACACATTAGCGTTGGTAAAATAATTGGAAGGAACTGTGGCTCCCCATTGTTCAATAATCGATTTTACTCCGTTTTCATAATAAGTCTGGGTATTTCCTGTAATAATCCCTTTAAAAGAAAGCTCTGCAAGGATAAACTGAACCTCAGAATACGTCATGATTAAATCTTTCAACGGCGCTTTTGCCAGATTCTGATTGAAATTCGAAGGCTGATAATTGAAAGAACTTCCCAAAGCATATCCTGAAGGAGCGCCTTTGTAACCGATGTTTGCATTCGTTGCCAGATCTTTTGCCTGTGTGAAGAACATGCTCATTCTCGGATCATTATTGTTTTTCATGGCATTCACAAAAAATTCTCCTGCGGCACGGTACGCTGTAAAATCCTGCGGTCTTGCGATCGGCGGAAGATAGGGTGAAATTCCGGAAATGGTTAATAAAGCGCTGTCTGTATTGTTCTGGAAAATAGGATATGTGGCAGGATTGCTTACAATTTCCTGAATTCTTTCATGAACATTTACTTCTCCGTTTCTTTTAAGAATTCTTGTTAATAATCTTAATGACAAAGAATTACAGAACTTTTTCCAGTTAACGATTCCCGTCACATTATTATTGGCATTATAGAAAAGATCCGTTTCCGTTAATGTTTTCGTCGTATCGAATAAGCTGTTTGCTGTTTTAAGATCATTTAAAAGCTGAACGTAAATATCTTTCTGGCTGTCGTATTTCGGGGTAATGATTCCCTGATCGATCTTTACCGCTTCAGAAAAAGGCACATCTCCGAAAGCATCGGTAAGATTGGAGTAGATCCACGCATTCAAGACCATGGAAATCGCCAGATAATTGTTGTTCTGCTCTTTTTTGGCAAAAGTTCTCAGGTCATTTACCTGCTTCAGCCATTTGTAAGAGGTGTTCCAGACACCGTTTCCGCTTCCTTCCGTCATATAATATCTGCTGTACGTATTTCCTTCATTCGGAAAATCCAGACCGATCTGCATGATATCGAAAGTAAAATCATTAGCTCTGCTGTATCCGTAGTTTGCCATTTCGTACTGAATGGGAGCCAGAAGGCTTCCTACAGACGGATTGAGAATTTTACTGGTATCTGTGTTGATTTCTTCAAAATTTCTGTCGCAAGAATTGAAAATAAAAAGTGAAGCAACCAAAGCTATGTTGATGAATAATTTTTTCATTTTTTTAAGATTTAAAATTTAAGATTTAACTGAAATCCAACGGTTCTGGCGGTTGGAAGCTGCCCCATTTCCACTCCGGGAGTAATGGTGGCGTTATCTAAAGTGGCTACTTCAGGATCAAACATCGGGAACTTCGTCCACATCCATAGATTTTTTCCGAAAATAGCTAAGGTAAGATCCTGCAGTCCTAAAGATTTTATGGTTTCTTTCGGGAAAGAATAGGCAATTCTTGCATCTCTCAGTTTGATAAAATCTGTGCTGAATGTATTCGTTTCCACGTTGGCTCTTCTGTAGTATTCTGCATAATAAGCAGATACGGTAACCGCTTTTGTATTCGGGCTGTAAGAACCGTCCGGATTCTGTACAACTCCTTCTCCTACGATCATTCCGTTCGGATTGTCTCTTCCCGGAAGTGTAGATTTCAGTTTTCCCTGTTCCGACATTTTGTGATGCGACTGCGAATACGCAACACCACCGTACTGACCGTCGAATGAGAAGCTTACGGTGAAATTTTTAATTTTAAAATCATTCTGTAGACCGGCTCTCCATTTCGGGAATGCGTTTCCTACTTTTTCTATTTCTGCAGGTCTTAAAGGCAATCCTGCGTTGTCATAAACAACCTGTCCCTGACTGTTTTTTACCAGTTTGAAACCATACATATCGCCCAAAGAACCTCCTACAACGGCTTTATAAAAAACCACTCCTCCCACGGTTGAAATAATTCCGTCGAAGCCTTCGGACGTGGTAAGTACTCTGTTTTCGTTGGCAGACCAGTTGGCTCCGATCATCCAGGAGAAGCTTTTGGTTTTAAAAGGTGTCGTATTTAAAGATAATTCCATACCTCTGTTTCGGATTTTCCCTGCGTTGATGATTCTTTGGGAATAACCGCTTTCATAAGGAAGAGAAACCGGAATAATCTGGTTTTCACTCATGTTCTGATACAGTGTGAAATTAAAATTCAACCTGTTCTTTAATACGCTGAAATCCATCCCAGCTTCTACGTTGGCATTTTTTTCAGGCTTAAGATTCGGATTGTTGAAGATATTTCTCGCTACCACACTTCCTGTGATGGAACTGGTATCGTAGTAGGTATCTAACTGGTAAGGAGAACCGTCGATTCCTACTTTTGCCCACGAAGCTCTCAGTTTCCAGTAATTGAAACGGTCGCTTTTCAATTTAAAAATTTCTGAAAGGATGAAACTCGTACTTACGGAAGGATAAAAGAATGATCTGTTGGATTTCGGAAGTGTGGAACTCCAGTCGTTTCTTCCGGTAACATCCACAAAGAATTTATTGTCGTATCCCAATGTTACCAAACCATAGACACTGTTTACCTGCTCGTCACCCGGTCTCGGATATTTTACATCAATTCCAAGCGCATTGGTAAGATTGTATTCTCCGGCAATTTTCAATCCGTTTGCCTGATAATCATTCATCACATACTGATTGTAACGGATGCTTCCTCCGGCAGATGCAGAAATATTGAATTTATTAAAGCTTTGTTTGTACGAAAATAAAAAATCGTTGTTGTATTCGTGATTTTTAATGTACTGTTCTCTGTAGAATCCTTTTGCATAATTGGCGGAACTCCACGGACGTTTTGTTGTTCTTTTTTCGTTCAGCACTTCCAGTCCGGATCTTAACATCAGACTGAAATTTTTATTGAATTGATAATCTGCCGTAATGTTTCCGAAAATCGTTTTTTTATCCACTCCGTTCAGCATTTCGTAAGCGATGAGGTAAGGATTGTCGATAAACGTACTGAAAGGGTGAATCTGATCGATCTGCACCTGTCCCGGTTTCCAGATGGGTTGATACCATGCAAGATCCACATTCGGATTCTGGAAGATCATGAAATAGGAAATCGACTGGTTATTATATCCCGTTGCCGGAAGATTGTCACTTGATGTTTTATTGAAAGTAAATTTGGTGGAAATTTTTAATTTTTTGGTTAACTGATGCGCGAACGACAAAGCAAAATTCAGTCGGTCGAAACCTGTATTCGGCATCATCCATTCGTTATTAAGATAGGTAAGCGATGTTCTGAAATTGGTTTTATCATTGGAACTTTCCACCGAAAGACTGTTAGAATAAGTAGAACCTGTTCTCCAGAATCCTTTGATGTTGTCTTCATAAGCTCTCCAAAGCTGTCTTTCCTTGCTCTGTCCGCCAACGGTAGGATCATACTGAAAATAATACTGTCCCGCGAATTTCGGTCCGAAAGCACTGCTCGTTCCTCCGGTACTTACGCCGTCTGCCGAAGCACCGTAAGAATAATAGAATTGCCCTGCTGTATTTTTAGCTAAAGTTCCCTGTCCGTATTCGTACTGCCAATCCGGCCATTTCAAAACCGTATCATAACTTGAATAGGAATTGAAGGTTACCTGAATTTTTCCGTTTTTACTTTTTCCTGATTTTGTAGTGATCATCAAAGCTCCGTTCGCAGCGCGGGATCCGTATAATGCGGCTGCAGAAGCTCCTTTCAGAACGGTTACCGATTCAATATCATCGGGATTGATGCTGTTCAGTCCGTTTCCTAAATCAATCGGAACATCACCTCCTGAACCCGCTCCGTAGGCCGGAGTTCCGGTTCCTGTGGTGGAATTTCCCAAAGGAATTCCGTCTACAACGATCAATGCGTAATTATTATCCAATACCATCGACTTTTCACCTCTTAAAGTAATTCTGGAACTGGCAAGCGGTCCCGCTCCAGCCGTCTGAACTTTCAGTCCGGCAACTTTTCCTTCCATAGACTGAGCCCAGTTGTTGTTCTGAGTTTCTTCAAAAGTGTCTGAATTTACTTTTTCGGCAACATATCCTAAAGATTTGTCTTGTCTCTTGATTCCCAAAGCGGTTACCACAACTTCGTCGATGTTCTTAATGGTATCTCTTTTCACTTTTTGCTGAGCTGCCAGATTTACACTGACAAATCCTAGTAATGATAAAATGAGTACTTTTTGTGTCTCTTTACGCATATCCTTTTTGTTTGCGCAAAACTAAAACGATATTATGAGTAGGATTTTAATACTATTTTAACATTTATTAAAGAATTATTAAACGCCATATTAATTAAACCTTAATAACATTGTACAGCCAACTGGTTAACAAGAGGTTAAACGAATGAATAATTTTTAATATTTTAAAGCTGATTTATTTCCCTAATTTTATTGTCTTTTCCTGAGTAAATAAGGGATACCACAAAGTTGGCTGAATTTTAAAACAAAAAAGTCCGCCTCAAAAGAGACAGACTTTCTGTATAAAGATGATATGATCTTATTTTTTAAGCAGATCCGGAATATTGGTAGTGATGAAACCAATTCCCTGTTTTTTTAATTCATCGGCAATGGCAACGTCATTTACCGTCCATGCATTGGTGATCAGTCCCAAAGCTTTTGCATCTGCAATCCATGTAGGATTTTTCTGGAAAATGCTGTAATGGTAATCGATTCCGTCCAAACCTTCGTCCTTGATCTGCTGCGGAGAAAGCTCTCCTTTCAGATACTGAACTTTAAAAGTGGGTTCCAGTCTTTTAATTTCCTTACAGATATTTAAGCTGAAAGAAATAAAATCGCATTGCGCTCCAAGCTTCATATCCTTGATCATTTTGATGGTTTTCGCCGTCAGTTCATCTTCTTTTTCCTTGGTTTTGTCAGGCTTTATTTCAACCACCAGTTTTAGCGATTTATCTTTTTTACCCTGTTTTAAATAGTCTTTCAGAGTGGGAAAATCTTCACCGTTGGATAATTTTACTTTTTCCAGTTCTTTAAAATCTGTTTCGGAAATTTCCATTTTGGCGTGATGTTCATCGTGGTTTACCACCAAAACTCCGTCTTTCGTCATTCTCACATCGAATTCAGATCCGTAAATCTTTAAATTCTGCGCATTTTCCAACGATTTCAGAGAATTCTCTGTCGTGGGCGGCTGCGTCTGCCAATATCCTCTGTGTGCTACGATCTGGGTTTGTGCCTTCATTCCAACTGTGCTTAAAACTGCTAACCCTAAGATAAAATTTTTCATAATATAATTTGAATAGTATTCGAAAGTCTTTCAACTTTCAGATAAAGGTATATAAATTTATTTAAGTGAATCGTCAATTGTGAATCCTTCGCTTTCAATGATCAGTTATTTAAAATTAACAATTGACTTGCAAAGCAAAATTGACCATTTACATTTTTTACATTAAACTTGTCTAAACTTTTTTACCGCAAAAGATTTTAACACTTTAGCTATTTAAGTTGAGTACTTAGATGTAAAAAAGAGCACATAAGTTAAAAAAATCTAAGATTTTTCTCTTGCAGACTTTTGAAATACTTTAAATAAACTCAACAAAGTCTTTTGTCTCTTTTGCGGTTACATTTAAAATGAGTTTAAACTTATTTTTAGATTAGAAAGAATATTTCGCTCCGATCTGGATTTGGTAAGGATTTCCGGAAAGTGGCTCCAGTCCGCTTGTATTCAGGCTGTATTTGAACTGTTTTGTCGCCTGATCAAATCCTGTAATTCTGTACAGTGCCGTATTTCCATAAGATTTGTTAACGCCCCATTCTTTGTTAAGTAAATTGGCAACGTTGAAAATATCCACTGAAAGTTCAAAGGCTCCGATTTTTTCAAATTTGATTTTCTTTGCTACACGAACATCCCAAACTCCGTAGAAACCGTTCTTTCCGCCGTTTCTTTCTGCAACTTTGTTGTTGTAATCTGTAATGTAGTTCTTCAAAGCCTGTCCCACTTCAGGATTATCAATTAAAGTCTGCGTAAGATTCGGGAAAATGTAAGCTAAATCGTTCGTGTCTACGAAATCTCCGTTTACATTTCCTCCTGCCGTTACAGAGAAACGGGTTCCGCCGATTCCTGCGTAACGGACTCCTAAAGTAAATCCTGCAATCGTTGGTGAATTACCATAAATCACGACTTTGTTTCTGAACTGGTTATCCGAATACGTCATTCTTAAATTTCTCGGATCTCCCGAAACCATGGTAGACAGTGTTGCAGAATTGGCTACGTTTCCGTTATACGAAGTATTGTCTTTGATGTCCGCCCAAGTGTAACTTGCTGTAATTTCTCCGTCTTTCCAGTAACGGTAACTTGTATCTAATACGAATGAAAACTGATTGACTTTTCCATCACTCACCAATTCCAGAACTCTTCCAAAATTTTTGTTGATTCTCCCATCTTTCCAGTTCAGTGTTCCGTTGGCTGCAATGGTTGCTGCAGGAACAAAAACGCCTCTTCCTCCTTCATTATCCAGCGTAAAATACGGATTTGCCACCATATTTCTGTCGTAGTAGAAATAGTTGTTTCTTCCCAACGTCATGTAACCCGCAACTCCCGCTCTGAATCTCTCGTTGAAGAAGTGCGTATAAGAAACATTGGCTTTATAAACCATCGGAATTTTTGCATCTTTTCCTGTGTAGTTAATGGTAGGAAGCTGATACTGTGCTAAAGTAGGAACCGTTCCGTAATCGTTTCTGTAACTTATGAAATCCGGCTTAAGACCAATCTGTGAAGGATTTACATCCACTGTTGCCAAATGTCTTCCGTCAAACACCAGATTATTGATAATCATATAATTGTTGATGTCTGAAGAGAAAATTCCGGCTCCAAATTTCAGGAAGTCTTTATTTCCTTCATTAATATTCCAATCGAACTGGAATCTTGGCTGAATGATGAATGATTTGATCTGATTATCTGTCCGGATTCCCATTTCATCATATAATTTCTGGTTGAAGCCTGCTTTGGGATAACCGCCGTAATCCAATCTTAAACCCGCCATTAAATCCAGACCTTTTGCAATTTTTGTCTGAATCTGTCCGTAAACTCCCAAATTATAAATATTGGACTTTACAGAAGGATCCTGCATTAAAGGAACTTCTCTGTAAAATCTGTACGCCACAAGATTATTGAAATTAAATAAATTATCTCCACCGTTGGCTGTAGGATTCTCCCTGAAGTGGAATCTTCCGTTCACTTCACTTCCGTACAACGATTTTGCCATCGTGTACATTAAATCTGCTCCGAATGTATATTTGATTTTATCCGTATTGTAGTATAAATTGTCTACGATCTGGAAAACATTATTCCTGAAACTTTCCTGCGCAAAACGGTGACCTCCGATCTGAATATTGGTTGCCTTATCTTTTCCGTCGATATTGGTTACGATATTTTCGACAATGGCTCTCGGAACGGGATGACCAAGCTGATCGTTCTGATAACTGTCCTGAAACGTGTAAAGATACTGCGCCTTCAGTTCGTTCGTCATATTCGGTTTTAAGTTGGATCTTAAAGTCAAAAGCAAACTGTTATCCAGATTTTTATCATTTCCATACGATTCAAATGCATTGATCGCTGTGTTGTCTCCTAAACCGTTTTTGTTCAGATCGTAGGTGAAGTTATTTCTTAGAGTTAATAAATTTTTATCGTTAATCTGCCAGTCTAAACGCAAAAATCCGGCATCAGAATTTCTCACTTTATCAAAACTTCCGAACTGCGGTGTATTTCCAACGCCATATTTTGCTCTGGCAATGTCAAGGAATTTATTTAAAGTAGCTGTTGTGGTATTTAACCTCAATTCGTCGTCATGAGATTTGATATCGGCAATCTGCAATGGTCTTGAATCCAACTGATGATCCCATGCAACGAAGAAATGCAGTTTGTTTTTGATGATCGGCCCGCCTAAAGAGAACCCAAACTGGGAAGTAGAAAAATCGTTGTTGATTTTATTTCCCCTGATGTCGTATTTGCTGGAAAGCCAGTTTGTTCTTAAATATTCCCATGCACTTCCAGAGAATGTATTCGTTCCGGATTTTGTAACCGCACTTACGGTTCCTCCTCCGCTTCTTCCCAATGTGACATCATATTGATTGGTGGTTACTTTAAATTCACGAACCGCTTCGATGGAAATAGAAAAGGGAGCATTACTTCTGCTTGTGGTAGAACCTGCAGATGTAGGATTTTTCGCTGTCATTCCGTCAATGGTAAAATTAGTGGAAGAACCCAACTGTCCGGAAATACTTCCATTTTTACCGCTCAAAGGTGAAAGTTCAGCAAGGTTGTTGAAGTTTCTTCCGTTTACAGGCAAAATTCCGATATTTTTGGTTGTGATGGCTGTTGCAGCACCTAAATTCCCGATTTTGTTTTTTAAATTTCCGGTAACAACCACTTCTTCAATGCTTTTCTCTCTTCCCAGATCTACGTTTACCGTTACCTGATCTCCAAAATTTACGTTGTATCCTTCTCTCTTTTCATCATTTACGAATACCGTGTAAGGGCCGCCCAAAGGAATTTCTTTGAAAATATATTCCCCTTTCGAATTGGTTTCCGTTTCCGTTTTAAACCCTGTCGATTCATTTACAATGGTTACTTTTACCTTTTCCTGCGGAGCTTTTCCAGTTCCGGTAACTTTTCCTACAATAGAAGCCTGAGTGGTCTGCGCATACGCAAGCGTTCCAAAACTCAGGAACAATAGTCCCAATACAATCTTTACTTTTCTCATATCTACAAATTAGCTTTGCAAATGTATTTTGACTTTCAGGATCCTCTGTTTAAGGGAGTTTTAACATTTTTTAAATTATATGGGAACCTTATGTTACCTGAATTTTAACCCCGATTTTATCTGGTGGATAATCAGTGGGTTTAAATATGTTACAACTTTTTAATTTTCGCGGAATATTTAATTCCCTTATTTTTTAAATTGGAATTTCTTTTATTTATTTTTGCTGAAAAGATAAAAACCCGATGTCCGAAAACATACAACAGAAAATAGAAGATCTGCGAAAAGAGCTTCATCAGCATAACGAAAATTATTATCTCCTTGATACTCCGACGATTTCGGATTATGATTTTGATATGTTGCTGGAAGAACTTCGTGATCTGGAAGCCCAATATCCCGAATTTTATGATGAAAACTCTCCTACTGTTCGTGTCGGCGGAGGAATTACCAAAGTCTTTCCTACGGTTCAGCATAAATTCAGAATGTATTCTCTAGATAATTCTTATGATTTTGATGATCTTGAAGACTGGGAAAAAAGAATTATTAAAACCATTGACGAACCGGTAGAATTTGTTGCCGAACTGAAATATGATGGTGCTTCGATCTCCATTTTGTATGAAAACGGAAAACTGGTTCAGGCAGTAACCCGTGGAGACGGATTTCAGGGTGATGAAATTACAGCAAACGTTCGTACCATTTCGGATATTCCTCTGAAACTGAAAGGTGATTTCCCTGAACATTTCTTTATGCGCGGAGAAATTTATTTAACCCGGAAAAATTTCGATAAAATCAATAAACAGCGTGAGGAAGAAGGTCTTGATCCTTTCATGAATCCCCGAAATACAGCAAGCGGAAGTCTTAAAATGCAGGACAGCGGTGAGGTGAGAAAACGCGGGCTTTCATCGGTTCTGTATCAGTTTATTTCAGAAGATATTCCTGCAGCATCGCATTGGGAACTGCTTCAGAAAGCGCAAAGCTGGGGTTTTAAAACTTCTCAGCAGGCAAAATTGTGTACGACTTTGGATGAGGTGAAGGAATTTATTAATTTCTGGGATGTTGAAAGACATAATTTACCGTTTGAAATTGACGGTATCGTTTTAAAAGTCAACTCTTTAAAACAGCAGAGACAGCTTGGATATACTGCAAAATCTCCACGCTGGGCTATGGCTTATAAATTTAAGGCTGAAAAAGTGGAAACCGAACTGCAAAGTGTTTCTTATCAGGTCGGAAGAACAGGAGCCATCACTCCGGTTGCGAATCTGAAACCTGTTTTATTAGCCGGAACAATTGTGAAAAGAGCTTCACTTCACAATGAAGATATTATTAAAAAACTTGATCTTCATGAAAATGATTTCGTTTATGTAGAAAAAGGCGGTGAAATTATTCCAAAAATTGTCGGCGTCAATACCGAAAAAAGAACGGAAGAAAGCAAGGAAATTGAATACATCAAAAATTGTCCAGAATGCGGCACTGAGCTTGTAAAAATTGAAGATCAGGCAATTCATTTCTGTCCGAATGACCTTCACTGTCCGCCACAGGTTGTAGGAAGAATGATTCATTATGTTTCGAGAAAAGCTTTAAATATTGATAATCTGGGAAGTGAAACCATCGAACAGCTTTACAGAGAAAGATTAATTGAAAATCCGGCAGATTTCTATGTCTTAACAAAAGAGCAGCTTCTTCCGCTTGAAAGAATGGCAGAAAAATCGGCACAGAACATCATTTCAGGAATCGAAAAATCCAAAGAAATTCCGTTTGAAAAAGTACTGTACGGAATCGGGATAAAACACGTCGGAGAAACGGTTGCCAAAAAACTGGTAAAAAATTTCCCGACCATCGAAGATCTGAAAAATGCAACGGTGGAAGAGCTTTGCCAAGTAGAAGATATTGGAACCAAAATCGCGGTAAGCATCGTTGAGTTTTTTGCAAATTCCGAAAATATTTTGATGATCGAAAGGTTAAAATCTTACGGAGTACAACTGGAAAAAGGCGAAAGCACGAACGAAGTTTTATCCAATGTTCTGGAAGGTAAAACATTCCTTTTTACCGGAAAATTATCATTATTTACAAGAGAAGCGGCAGAAGAAATGGTGGAAAAACACGGCGGAAAAAATATTTCGGCAGTATCCAAAAACCTTAATTTCCTTGTCGTTGGCGAAAAAGCAGGAAGCAAACTGAAAAAAGCACAGGACATCGGAACAATTGAAATTCTGGATGAACAGCAGTTTTTGGATTTGGTAGAAAAACAGTAAAAATTATAAAAATATTTAACATAATAAACCATTGAGATTAATTTTCAATGGTTTATTTTTGCTTTTAATTAAAAAAATAAACTAACAACTAATAATACATGAGAAAAATCTATTTAATCATTTGTATCGTTTTATGTGCTGTTTTTCAGGCACAGATTGTGAATATTCCGGATGCGAATTTCAAAAACATTTTACTCACTAACTCTACATCTTTCGCATTGAATATCAACGATTTTCCTACAGTTATTGATACTAATCATGATGGAGAAATTCAGGTGACCGAAGCTGCAAAAATAAAGTCGTTAAATTTTGATAAAATGATGATCCCTAATTCCTCTTATTATTTTGATAACATCGTTTCAATGGAAGGTATTAAAAGTTTTACCAAACTTGAGAGTCTTAGGATTAATAACTTTCTTCTTTTAACATCTCTTGATATTAGTGATAACATCTACTTATATAAACTTGACATCTCCCAATGTTATGCACTTTCATCAGTTAATATCCAAGGTTGCAGCCAATTATACGATCTTGATATTTTCATGGCAAACCTTCCTTCTATTAATCTTTCCGGTTTAACAAATTTATATAGTGCTGATATTCAGTTATCACAACTTAATAACATTTATTTAAATAATAATATTAATCTAAATTCATTAAATCTGGCAGTGAATAATCTTCAGTCACTTCCCGTAAACCAAACACCTAATTTAGAATATTTAAATATTTTTAATAATAAATTTACAACGCAGGATTTCAGCTCTTTTCCACAACTTTTAGGGATTAGATGTACGACTAATAAGTTTACAAGCATTGATTTTTCCCAAAATCCAAATCTGGCGACTTTTTTATGCGATTCAAATCCCTATCTTCAATCATTGTTTATAAAGAATGGTATCAACAATTTTACCCCAAATAGTAATTCAACTTTTTCCAACACTCCTAATCTTGTTTACATTTGTGCCGATGATTCAGAAATATCGAATGTAAGCGCTTTATTACCATCTGGAAGTTCCTGCGTGATAAACTCTTACTGTTCTTTTACACCGGGTGGAGTAAATTATACCATTCAGGGAAATACAAAATATGATGGTAACAATAACGGTTGTGATGTTAATGACAGTAATAAAGCTTTTCAGAAATTCAATATTACCAACGGAACAGTTTCGGGAAGCTTAATTGCGAATGCATCAGGAAATCATTCAATTGCCGTAGGCGCTGGTTCTCACACAATAACTCCGGTTATTGAGAATCCTTCTTATTTCAATATTTCACCCACAAGCTTAACAGCAAATTTTCCAACGCAAACGAGCCCATTAATACAAAACTTCTGCCTTTCAGCCAATGGAACACACAATGATCTTGAAGCGGTAATTATTCCGATTACTGCGGCAAGACCAGGCTTCAGTGCAAAATACAAAATCGTTTATAAAAATAAAGGAACCGGAACACAATCCGGAACTTTATCTTTCAATTACAATGATATCCTGATGGATTTCTCAAGCTCATCCGTCACGGTAAATTCTCAGTCAACCGGACTTTTAAACTGGAATTTCAGCAACCTGAATCCTTTTGAAACCAGAGAAATTACAATTACTTTTGCTTTAAATACTCCTACGCAAACTCCTCCGTTAAATGGTGGCGCGGTTCTTAATTATACCACTCAAATTAATGGAGCAACGGACGAAACTCCTTTGGATAATACATTTACGTTAAATCAGACTGTTGTCAATTCTTTCGATCCGAATGATAAAACGTGTCTGGAAGGAACTTCCATTACACAGGCAAAAGTGGGCGACTATGTTCATTATGTGATCAGATTTGAGAATACCGGAACTGCAAATGCGCAAAACATTGTCGTAAAAGATGAGATTGATACCTCGAAATTTGATCTGTCCACACTAATTCCGTTAAACAGCAGTCATAACTTTATAACCCGAACTATCAATCCGAATACCGTAGAATTTATTTTCGAAAATATTCAGCTTCCTTACGCGGCAGGAAATAATGGCGGATATGTTTCATTTAAAATTAAAACAAAATCTACATTAAATATTGGAGACAGCTTCAGTAATACTGCAAAAATTTATTTTGATTATAATGCTCCGATTGTGACCAATACTTACATAACAACTGTTCAAAACGTATTGTCGACGTCCGAAATGGTATCAAAAAACAATGAAGTTTCGATCTATCCGAATCCTGTAAAAGAAGTTTTAAACATTCAGTCTAAAAATGAAATTGTAAAAGCTGAAATTTACGACGCTTCAGGAAGAATATTAAGTTCAGCATCGGTAAAAGGAAATTCAATGAATGTTTCTGAACTTGCCAAAGGAAATTATATCATTAAATTATCCACAAAAGATAAAACATTCGTTCAGAAATTCATTAAAAATTAAACTGATCTGAATACTATTACCAAAGACTGTCTTTCAAAGGCAGTCTTTTTTTAGCTATGTTCCAAAATATACAGAGCATCCGAAATTTCCCTTGCAAAACTTTCATTCCTCTTTTCGAAATAATAAAAACCTTCTTCAAGACTTTTCGCATTTTCTTTGATCCATTTCAGAAATTTTTTATGATCCGATTCATTCAAACTTTTATTTTTCAGGTTTTCGTTGACAAAATCCTGATAATAATACCGGATAAAATCCACATAAATCATAAAGCTGTTTTGGGCAATATCCACTTTCCAGCAGTCTAATAATTTTTCCATTTCACCCGTCGCATTATAGATCCCGAAAAACAGATCATCATCAAAAAAAGTCCTATTTTCTAAGAAATACTTCCACCATTCCAAAAGAAAAGTTGTAACCGCTTCTTTTTCGGCATATTCCCAGATTTCCAATTTTCCGTACTTCAGTTTTCCGAAAATACCAAACGGATGGATTCCCAGATCATGATCGATACAAAGTTCCAGTATTCTCGGCAGGAAATGTTTA
Source organism: Chryseobacterium urinae (assembly GCF_030518295.1). Taxonomy (NCBI): domain Bacteria; kingdom Pseudomonadati; phylum Bacteroidota; class Flavobacteriia; order Flavobacteriales; family Weeksellaceae; genus Chryseobacterium; species Chryseobacterium urinae. The sequence goes on from NZ_JAULSJ010000016.1 coordinate 28,456, forward strand.
AAATCATCCACATTTCCCCACGTTGTCATTGCTTTGAAAGCATATCGGGAAAGATCCTCTTCTTCGAGTTCTCTGAGTTCCTTACTATGAATTTTCTCTTTGTCACGATCCGAAACGCAATAGGGGCATCCCTCTATAAAAGACCGTATTTCATATTTTGAAAAAATAGAATATAGGTTTTCAACGGAATCTTTCAGACTTTCATTCAATGGTTTAGCATTTTAGGGTACAATATACCTCATTTGAATTTTTATCAAAAGATTTATTGTAATTTTATTTAGTAAAATCTTCAAAATGGAATTTTTAAAAGATCATTACGTCATCCAGAATGAGCTTCTGCTGATTTTCATTTCCGTTCTTCTCGGCATTTTCATCGGAACAGAACGCGAGTACCGGAATAAATCGGCAGGTTTGCGTACTTTTATTCTGGTCTGTTTCGGATCCTGCCTGTTTACGATACTTTCTATTAAAATCGGAGTTGCCAATCCGGATCGGCTGGCTGCCAATATCATTACGGGAATTGGTTTCCTTGGAGCAGGCGTTATTTTTAAAGGAGACAGCAAAATAGACGGAATTACAACCGCCACAACTATTTTCGCAACCGCTTCCATCGGAATGGCAGTCGGATCCGGATATGTATATCTTTCCCTTCTCGGAACGCTTCTTATTTTATTGGTTTTAAATTATTTAACCTATTTTGAAAAATTTATAGACAGACACCATAAAATCCGGGAATATAAAATTGCGGTAGTCAATTACCATGATATTCAACATTGTGAAGAGCTTTTTAAGAAAAATAATCTGAAATTCACCCTCGCAAAACAGCAGTACACACAGGGAAATTTATCGACAACATGGATGGTTACAGGCAATAATACCAATCATGAAATTTTAATGAAAAACCTGATGGAAGATGATAAAATAATTGCCTATCAGTTTTAATATCATCGATGTCAATAAAAAACCCCTTCAGATGAGGGATTTTGGAAGTTATACGATTATTTCTTTTTAAAAATATACAGGGCTTTATTCGGTCCGTCAATTGGTTTTCCTTCGATATCAAGCTGTGTAAGTGTGTTTTCACCGACTTTATATTTGTATTTTGAAGTTTTTCCGTTTAATGTAATGATGCTTCCGGAAGAATCCCATGCAAACGTGCCTGTATCTTCATTTTTAGAATTTCTTTCCAGATATTCTTCTGTGATTTTAAAAGATTTATCCTTACTTAAAACAAGAGTAGTTTTAATTCCAGGGCAGTCTGCGCATGGAACTGTGGCTTCATACGTTCCGTCCCAGTCCAAAGAATTTTCTGAATTATCAGCACCCGCAACGGAATTCATTTTTGTACTGTCCACCGGAGTCTGAATCGCCATCGGATCTGTTTTAGGGTTCACTTCAGGATTTTTGTCTTTTTGTGTACAGGAAACCACAAGCGATACAAGAGCGATTCCCAGAATCTGAATTGTTTTTTTCATAATAAATGATTTAGCGTGAATGCTTTTTCAGCAACAAAAATTAAGCCGCCTGAAAGTTTCTCGTTGATGGTTTCTTGTTGATGGTTGATAGATCGAACTGATTAAAGATTAAATCTTATCATCAATCCTGATACAAAAATTTTATTTGTTTTTACTTTTCTAGAATAATCGTTATGCTGAATTAAAATTTTGCTTTTAAAAATAAAAGAATCATAAAATATTAAATTTGAACAGCTTCTAAAAAAACAATCAACTATCAGCCAATTTTAATCCAAATCTCCCTTTTTCTTTGTAAATTGGGGCAAAATTTTGATTATGACAAAAAAGATACTTCTATCTGTATTTCTTTTGCCGGCTGTAATGACGTTTGCACAGCAATACGGCGGAATGTGGATTCCAACGGAGCTTAATGAAAAGGAAATGAAAGATTTGGGAATGAAAATCTCTGCAAAAGACATTTTCAATCCGCAAAAAGCAAGCATAAAAGATGCGGTAGTACAGTTCAACGGAGGCTGTACCGCGGAAATTATCTCGCCAAAAGGGTTATTGCTTACCAACCATCACTGTGGATACGGACAGATTCAGTCTCATTCAACCGTACAGAATGATCTTTTATCAAATGGTTTCTGGGCAAAAAATCCTCAGGGAGAACTTCCGAATCCGGGAGTAACGGTAGACTTTATTGTTGATATCAAAGAAGTGACTTCTCAGATTTTAGAAGGTACGGATAAACTTCAGGAACCTGAACTTTCTAAACAGATTGCCAAAAATATTGAGATTTACAAAAATTCTCAGAAAACAGAACCTTATCAGTCGATTTCTGTAAGATCCATGTATTATGGGAATAAATTCTATGCTTTCACTATCGAAACATTCAAAGATATCCGTCTGGTAGGAGCTCCGCCTCAAAGCATCGGAAAATTCGGTTCAGATACAGACAACTGGGTTTGGCCAAGACATACAGGAGATTTCTCCATGTTCAGAATTTATGCTGATAAAAATAACAAACCAGCGGAATATTCTAAAGACAACGTTCCTTACGTTCCGAAACATTATCTTCCGGTTTCCATTAAAGATAAAAACGAGAATGATTTCACGTTTGTATTCGGATTTCCGGGAAGAACCACAGAATATCTTCCTGCCATCGCAGTTGAAAAAATTATGAAAGACACCGACCCTGCGAAAATTGCAGTGAGAGATGTTGCTTTGAAAACACTGGACGAAAAAATGCGTACCGATGATGCCACAAGAATTCAGTATGCTTCAAAATACGCTTCGGTAGCCAATTACTGGAAAAAATGGATCGGCGAAGTAGAAGGTCTGAAAAAATCTAACGCGGTAGAGAAAAAAGTACAGTACGAAAATTCTCTGATCGCTAAAAATAAAGACATTAAAACGACTTTAGATCAACTGAACAAACTGTACAACGATCAGGCTCCTTATGCATTAAACAACGCATATTATTCTGAAACCATCAGAAATGCAGAAACGTTAACGCTTGCCAATCTTTTCTACAACTATGTTATTGCGGTTGAAGCCGGAAGAATAGACGAAAAAGGAACCACTTCCTTTAAAAACAGGCTGACTTCTTTCTACAAAGATTACAATGCAGAGCTTGATGCAAAAGTTACGGCAAAATTACTGGCTCTTTATGCCAATAAAACGGCTCCTGAATTTTTACCTGCAGGATTTGAAAAATATAAAAATGAAGCGCAAAATCTTCAGACGATTGAAGAAGATTCTAAAAACTCCATCATTACAGGAAGAACTGAAGTAAACGGAGCTTCTCTGAGCAAGGATATTGAAAAGGCATTCTCCAATCAGGACAAACTGATCAAAACATTGAAAAAAGATCCTGTTTATCTGACTTATTTATCCATGAGAGATACCTACATCACAAAAGCTGATCCTCAGTTTACGTCGATGCAGACGAAAATTGATGCTTTACAGAAGACTTATATGGCGCAGCAAATGGCAACGGATAAAGACAGAAAATTCTTTCCGGATGCAAACTCTACGCTTCGTGTAACGTACGGAAAAGTGAAAGGTTCTTCTCCGAGAGATGCTGTTTCTTACAATTATCAGACGCATTTGGCGGGAGTAATGGAAAAATATGTTCCGGGAGATTATGAATTTGATGTTCCGAAAAAGCTGATTGATCTTTACAGCAAGAAAGATTTCGGAGTGTACAAAGATAAAACCGGCGATGTTCCTGTAGGATTTACAGCTACCAACCACACAACGGGAGGAAACTCCGGAAGTCCGGCTCTTGATGCCAACGGAAATCTGGTAGGACTGAATTTCGACAGACAATGGGAAGGAACAATGAGCGACATTAATTATGACCCTCGTTTCAGCAGAAATATCATGGTGGATACGAAGTATATTCTTTTCATCATCGATAAATTTGCAGATTCCAAATGGCTGATTGATGAGATGAAGATTGTAAAATAAATTAAAAAGAGGCTTTTTTCAAGCCTCTTTTTTAATGTCCGAAAATATCTTTTAAACTTACTTCCCTGAAGGTTCCCATCTTATCAACCGCTTCCCTGTTCAGGTTTTCTTTTTTCCCGATAATGGCGGTGTTGAAGTGAACGGATTTTATGTAATGATCATAAAAATCTTTCAAATCTTCAAATCTCAGGCTTTCAATCTGGCGATAGATATCTTTCCTAAAATCGTGATGAATATTCAGTTTTCTTAATCTTAACGTATTGAAGAAAATATTCGTTCTCGTTACCCGTTGCGAAGCAATCTGTTTCAAAGCAGAATTTTTTGCATTTTCAAACTGTACCTTCACTTCAGGAAGCTCGGTCATCAGTTCAGTCATCGTATCCACCGCAATCTGCAATTTGTCCGGCTGCGTTCCGATGTAGGTGGTAATGTAATCCGGATGATCCAGCTCTGAATTCGCTGCGTAAGAAACGTATGCTGAATACGCTAAACTTTTGCTTTCACGGATTTCCTGAAAAACAATGGATGACAAACCGCGTCCGAAATATTCATTAAAAACATTGATTTTACCAAAATTTTCCGTGTTGACATTGCGACCTCTTCCTACCTTGCTCATTTCCATCTGAACCATATCGTAATCTGTAAAATATACATTTCCATTGGTTTCCGGTTCCGGATAGTTTTTAGGCTCCGGAATGACAAAACTTTCATTTTCAGTATATTTTCCGATGTATGAAGTGAAATTTTCAAAATTTCTTCCGTAGAAAAATATCTGATACGGATATCTGAACAGTTTTTTCATCCGGTCTGTAAAAACTTCCACACTGCTGCTTTCCAGCTCTTCTTTTGAAATAACATCCGTAAACCGTGAGAAAGGTCCCAATTTGGTATAATTCGTAAGAGCCGTCATAATTCTGCCTTTATCCTTCTTTATCGCAGCACGGTTTTCCAGAATAGTTTCTGTAAACTGTCTGTAAATTTCCTGATCCGGTTTTACTTCATACAGCCAATGCTGCAGAAGATCTATCCCTTTTTCAATGTTTTCTTCCAGACCGTTCAGCGAAATAATCAGCTGATCGTTGGTGGTTTTAAAATCATTGGTAACGCCGATTTTGAAGAATTCTTTTTTCAGATCTTCCGGAGAGAATTTTTCAGTTCCCAGATACTGAAGAACCTGTGTCGAAATGGCAAGATCGCGGTCATGATCACTTCCGAACGGAAAAATAAAATGAACCTGCGCAATATCGTTGTATTTATTTTTAACGAAACTTATGGTCTTGCCTTTCACAACATCCTTCTGAATTTCCTTTTCATAATCCACAAATTCCGGCTGAATATCTTCTGTTTTTTCTTCCAGAATCTGTTGTAAAAATTCAGACTGGGCTTCACGGTTTATTTTCACAGGAGTAATTCCCGGATTTTCTACGCGTATTAATTTTTCGTTTACTCCTTTTTCTTTGTAAACGATCACATAATTATCTCTGAAAAACTCATTGGCAAAGGCGATAACCTCTTCTTTTGTCAGTTTTTCATACTGATCCATTTCATTCAGTTCCTGTTCCCACGTTCTTCCTTTGATGTACGTATCGTAAAGGTTTGTTGCCAATCCGTCTGCGGTTTCCAGCGCTTTCATCCTCTGGATTTTAAAATCATTGATGATGGCAGGAAGCATCCAGTCCGGAAATTCTCCTTTTTTAACCAGTTCGATCTGCTCCAGAACCAAATCTCTGGCTTCATCCAAAGTCTGCGATTCCTTCGGAACGGCAACGATGGAAAAATATCCGTACTGTTTCAGACCTACTGAATACGCCTGTCCCCACAATAATTTTTGAGTCTGATTGATATTTAGATCCAGCAATCCTGCTTCTCCTCTATTGCTAAGAATATTTACCACTACATCTGCCAACATCGCTTCTTTTGTGCCGTAACTTTCCGTTCTCCACGCCAATTGTACTCTCGGCGTTGTGGGACTTTTTACCGTTCGTTTTATAATTTCCGTAATCGGTTTTTCGATAATGGGCGTTTTTTTCGGAAGCTCTCTGTATGGAATGGTTCCGAAATATTGGTCAACAAGCTGAATCGTATCTTCAAAATCAAGATCTCCCACCAAAACCATAGCATAATTGTTCGGAACATAATATTCATCAAAATATTTATGAATCGCCTTCATGGAAGGATTTTTCAGATGTTCTGCCTTTCCTAAAGTCGTTTGCTGTCCGTTGGGATGCGTAGGAAAAAGAGCATCCATCAGTTCATAATTCACCAGACGCGAATCGTTATCCTGTGCTCTGTTGAATTCTTCATAAACAGATTCCAGTTCGGTATGAAAAAGCCTTAAAGCCAATTCAGAAAAACGTTCTTTCTCTATTTTCAGCCATTTTTCAAGCTCATTGTTCGGAACATTATTTTTGTAAACCGTTTCATCGAACCATGTATGCGCGTTGGTTCCGCTTGCGCCTAAAGAAGAAATTGCCTTATCATATTCATTCGCAATGGCATACTGACTGGCTTCCTGAGAAACTTCATCTATTTTGCGGTAAATTTCTTTCTTTTTTTCAGGATCATTTTCAGCTTTATGCTGTTCGTATAAATCTGAAATCTGATCTAATAATTCACTTTCCTTTTCCCAGTTTTGAGTTCCTAATTTAGAGGTTCCTTTAAACATCATGTGTTCCAGATAATGTGCTAAACCTGTATTATCAGAAGGATCGTTATTGCTTCCGGTTCTCACAGGAATATAGGTCTGGATTCTCGGAGCATCGGAATTTTGGGCAAGAAAAACCTTTAAACCATTTTTTAAAGTGTAAATTCTTACTCCATTTTCGTCATTGGAAACCGTGATATATTCGTAGTTATTTTTATCTGTATGAATTTCTTCCCTGAATTTTTTATCAATCATAAACTTCATTTTTCACCCTTAAAAATAGAATGAATACAAATGTAAGCAATCAAAAAAGAATCCTTCCATTTTATAAATATTAAAATCTATGATTAAGATTCGCATTTTATATTTAAGTTTGCATCAGTTTTCCAAATTACAACACCATGCAAGGAAACATCCTCATCATTGATGACGAGATCAAGCTCCTGAAACTATTAGGAATGATCCTTTCCCAAGAAAATTTTAACGTAAAAGAAGCTTCCACTGCACGTTCTGCGATGACGATGCTCGAACAGTATGAATTTGATGTCGTGCTGAGCGATGTTCGGCTTCCCGATGCTTTCGGAGTAGATTTAGTAAAATCCATCAAAACCAAATATCCTCATCTGGAAATTATTCTGATGACGGCTTTCGGAAATATTACGGACGCAGTTCAGGCAATGAAAAACGGCGCCTACGATTATTTGGTGAAAGGTGATGATAATGATAAAATTATTCCGCTGGTTTATAAATCTCTGGAAAAAGCGAAAGATAACAAATCGAAAATCATTCAGAAGAGTTCTTCTTCAAAAGGTTTTGAAACGATTATCGGAAATTCACCCTCCATTATTCAGGCAAAAAAACTGGCAGAAAAAGTAGCATTAACGGATGCAACCGTTCTTCTGACGGGTGAAACAGGAACCGGAAAGGAAGTTTTTGCGAATGCCATTCATGAAGGCAGCGACAGAAAGAAAAATAATTTTGTAGCCATCAACTGTTCCGCTTTCAGCAAAGAAATTCTGGAAAGCGAACTTTTCGGGCATAAAGCCGGAGCTTTTACAGGAGCAGTAAAAGATAAAAAAGGACTGGTGGAAGAAGCCAATGGCGGAACTTTATTTCTGGATGAAATCGGAGAAATGCCGATCGAACTTCAGGCAAAACTGCTTCGCGTACTGGAAACCAAAGAATTTATCAAAATGGGAGAAACGAAGGTTTCCAGATCGGATTTCCGGCTGATTGCCGCAACAAACCGTGATCTGGAGGAAGAAATAAAGCAGGGAAACTTCCGTGAGGATCTTTATTTCCGACTGAATATCTTTGAAATCAGGCTTCCGTCGCTTCGCGAGAGAAAAGAGGATCTGAAAGCTCTGGCTAAAAATTTTGTGAATGTTTTTTCTCAAAAACTTCATATCTCCAATATTGAAATCTCTCCGGAATATTATAAAACATTGGAAAAAAACGACTGGAAAGGAAACATACGGGAACTTCGAAACACCGTAGAAAGAAGCTTAATTCTAATGAACGACCATATCCTTGATGCAGAAAGTCTTCCTCGTTACTCTGAAAAAGTTTCTTCTGAAAACGATTCTTTCAGCATAAAATCTCTGGAAAAGGAGCACATTCAGAAAGTGCTTCAATACACCAAAGGAAACAAGGCAGAAGCAGCGAGATTACTGGAAATCGGGATTGCTACCTTATACCGCAAACTGGAAGAATATCATTTGAGATAAATGTTAATTAAAATCCACGCTGTAGATACTGGAGCATTTTATTTAAAACAATAAATAATTGATTATCATTTAATTATAATTAATTTTAAATACATTAAGAATTAAACCATTAAGTTTTAGTTTAGAAGTTAAGATTATATAAGAGAAGCTTCGCTTTAAGCTAAAAAATGCCTTCAAAAATATAAAGGAACATAGTTTTAGTCTGTTTTTTTTAAGAAAGAACTTAATTGGTTAAAAAAATAAAACCTATCATTTTAATAACGAGCCTATCATTTTGATAGGCTTTTCTGTATTTTGGCACATGATGAAATATAAACAAAGCGCTCATTTTCAATTAATTAAATTAATCTAAACAACAATGGAACTTCTTTTGGCATTGTCAGTCTGAATAAAATATTTATAAAATGACAATTTCAAGAAAAACGTTCAGAGAACGGGAGCGCTCAAAACTGAGTCTGCTGATGGTATCTTACGTAGTATTTACTTTATTAACCTTAATTGTTGCCGTATGATGTTGATAGTTTTAATTCTTCTCAGCGCCTTATTATTCTGGATCTCTTACAAATCCGTTGAATTTTTTGATAAAATATAAAAATTATGTGGAGTTTATTTTTCCTATCCGTTATCGCCTTTGTGTACATCTGCTATGTATTAATAAAACCTGAAAAATTTTAACCAAAAATAATGAACACAGAAATTTTAGGCATTATTGCCATGTTCACGATTACCTTAGTGATTGGTATTTTTCTCGGAAAATATATTGCTAATGTATACGGCTACAAAAAAACCTTTTTAGACAAAATTTTTCAGCCCGCTGAAAATCTGATCTATAAAATCTCAGGCATCAATCCGAACCGTCAAATGACCTGGAAACAGAATATGTCTGCGATGTTAACCATCAATTTTGTATGGTTTATTCTTGCCTTTTTTATCTTGCTGAATCAATCCTGGCTCCCTTTGAATCCGGACGGAAATCTGGATATGTCGCCGGATTTAGCCTTCAATACCGCCATCTCTTTTTTAGTCAACTGTAATTTGCAGCACTATTCCGGAGAAACGGGAGTCAGCTATTTCAGTCAGTTGTATTTAATGTTCTTACAGTTTGTCTCTGCTGCGACAGGAATGGCTGCAATGGCAGTTCTATTCAAAGCTTTCAGAGATAAAACGACAACTGAACTGGGGAATTTTTACGATTTCTTCACCAAATCTGTGATCCGTATTTTATTGCCTTTAAGCATTGTGGTTGCTTTCATCCTTTCATCCAACGGAAGTCCGATGACTTTCGAAGGAAAAGACCATATTACCACTCTGGAAGGAGCCAAAATGGATGTTTCACGAGGTCCGGTTTCGGCTTTTGTTGCTATCAAACATCTGGGAACAAACGGAGGAGGGTTTTTCGGAGCTAACTCAGCGCATCCGTTAGAAAACCCGAATTATACGACCAATATGACAGAAATGATTGTTCAGATGATTATTCCATTCGCTTTGGTTTTTGCTTTAGGATTTTATTTGAAGAAAAGAAAACTTTCCTGGACGATTTTTGCTGTCATGACGATTGGTTTTCTGGCTTTAACCGTTCCGAACGTTATTAATGAAACCAACGGGAACCCTCTGATTACCCAAATGGGAACAGATTCTCATCTTGGAGCCATGGAAGGCAAAGAAATCCGTTTTGGAAGTGCTGCTTCAGCCTACTGGAGCATTGCTACAACCGTTATTTCAACAGGATCTGTAAACGGCATGCATGACAGTACGATGCCGCTTTCGGGGATGAATGAGCTTCTTGCCATGATGATCAACTGTTTCTACGGCGGATGCGGTGTCGGAATTCTCAACTATTTCATTTTCATTATTCTTGCCGTATTCATCAGCGGATTAATGGTGGGAAGAACGCCTGAATTTTTAGGCAAAAAAATTGAAGCTAAAGAAATGAAGATCGCGATGATTGTGGCTTTATTCCATCCTTTTCTGATCTTGGTAGGAACAGCTTTAACGGCTTATCTGCCTGAATTCGGAGCAAAAACGCTGAATAATCCAGGTTTCCACGGCTTCAGTGAAATGCTGTACGAATTTACCTCATCATCTGCAAACAACGGTTCCGGTTTTGAAGGTTTGGGAGACAACACACCATGGTGGAACATTTCCACAGGAATTGTGCTTTTGTTATCAAGATTTATCCCGATTATCGGTCCGGTAGCAATCGCAGGATTACTGGCACAGAAAAAATATATTCCTGAAAGCTCGGGAACGCTGAAGACAGATACTGCCACTTTCGGATTTATGACGTTAGCCGTTATTCTTCTGATCGCTGCGCTGTCCTTCTTCCCTGCCCTTACTTTAGGTCCGATTGCAGAACAGCTTCAGTATTTTTCTAAATAATTAAAAATTAATTTGAACCGTTAAGGGAATTTAAGAAGATTAAGTCAGTCAAATTATTAAGTTTTAAATATTCAAAACATATTTTCTTAATTAAACTTCATTCCTTACATAAATCTTAATGCTTCAAAAAAGAAAAATTTAATTCAAAAATCAATTCAAACCATTAAGCAGATTATATAAAGAAAACTAGTCTCAATTTTCATCCATACCCAACTAATATTATCCATTTTTATTCTTTAATATTAATTTGCTTTAATGGTTGATTTTGGTTTCCAATGATATAACACTTTCAAAACAAAATGAAAAATCAATCTCAGACATTGTTTCAAAAAGATTTGGTAAACGAAGCCATCAAACAGTCTTTCGTAAAACTGAATCCGAAAATCATGTTTAAAAATCCTGTCATGTTTCTCGTAGAGATCGGAACTGTTGTCATGCTTATTGTAAGCCTGTTCAGCCTTACCGGAGACAAGTCTCAAGGCAGTTTCAGCTATAATTTTTTAGTATTCGTTATCTTATTTTTTACGGTTTTATTCGCCAATTTTGCCGAAGCTATTGCCGAAGCAAGAGGAAAAGCGCAAGCGGATACTTTACGAAAAACCCGTGAGGAAACTCCCGCAAAAGTTGTCGTAAGCAACAAACAGGGATTTCAGGTAGAAACCGTGATGAAAAAATCTGCCGAAATGAAACTGGGCGATATTTTCCTTTGCGAAGCCGGAGACCAGATCCCGATGGATGGAGAAATTATCGAAGGGCTTGCAACCATCGACGAATCTGCCATCACTGGAGAAAGCGCACCCGTTATCCGTGAAGCAGGAGGCGACAAAAGTTCCGTAACAGGCGGTACAAAAGTCCTTTCCGACAGAATAAAAGTAAAAGTAACCACCAAACCGGGAGAATCTTTCTTAGATAAAATGATTGCTCTTGTGGAAGGTGCTTCCCGACAGAAAACACCCAACGAAATCGCATTAACCATACTTTTAGCAGGTTTTACGCTTACCTTTATTATCGTAACCGTTACCCTGAAACCTTTTGCAGACTACGCGCAGACACCGATTACCATTGCGGCATTTATCTCACTTTTCGTTTGTTTGATTCCCACAACGATTGGCGGTCTGCTTTCTGCAATCGGAATCGCGGGAATGGACAGAGCTTTGAGAGCCAACGTCATCACCAAAAGTGGTAAAGCCGTTGAAACTGCGGGAGATATTGATGTACTGCTTTTGGATAAAACAGGAACCATTACCATCGGAAACCGTAAAGCAACCCAATTTCATCCTTCAAATGGAATTCAGCTTGATGAATTCATCAAAGCTTCGGCACTGAGTTCCGTTGCGGATGAAACACCTGAAGGAAAATCGATCATCGAATTAAGCCAGTTAAAATCCGAAGATTTACTTGTTCCCAATCCGGTTTATATCGATTTTACGGCTGAAACCCGAACTTCAGGAATCGATTTTGAAAACACAAGAATCCGAAAAGGAGCTTATGACACCATTAAAAAACTGACAGAAAAAGCGGGAAATATTTTCCCTTCCGAAACACAGGAAGCCGTTACCAGAATTTCCGAAAACGGAGGAACTCCTCTGGTGGTTTCTGTTAATGAAAAAGTATGGGGAGTTATCGAGCTTCAGGACATCATCAAGACCGGAATTCAGGAGCGTTTTCAGAGGTTAAGAAAAATGGGCGTGAAAACGGTAATGGTAACCGGAGACAACCCTTTAACGGCAAAATTTATCGCTGAGAAAGCCGGAGTGGACGATTTTATCGCCGAAGCAAAACCTGAAGATAAGATGAACTACATTAAAAAAGAACAGCAGGAAGGAAAACTCGTTGCCATGATGGGAGACGGAACCAACGATGCTCCCGCACTTGCACAAGCCGATGTGGGCGTAGCGATGAACAGCGGAACACAGGCAGCCAAAGAAGCAGGAAACATGGTGGATTTAGATAATGATCCTACGAAACTTATTGAAATTGTGGAAATCGGGAAACAGTTACTGATGACTCGCGGAACGTTAACAACTTTCAGTATTGCGAATGATGTTGCTAAATATTTTGCGATTATTCCGGCATTGTTCATCACGTTTATTCCGGCACTTCAGAAGCTGAATATTATGAATCTTCACAGCCCTGAATCTGCGATTTTATCTGCGATTATTTTTAACGCAATCATTATTCCGATCCTGATTCCTTTAGCTTTGAAAGGAGTTGCTTACAAACCGATCGGAGCCAGCGCATTATTGAGAAGAAATCTCTTGATCTACGGACTGGGCGGAATTATTGCCCCGTTTATTGGAATAAAACTCATCGATTTAGTTATAAGTCTTTTTTATTAGACTGGAAGTTTGAAGCTGGAAGCTGGAAATGAAACGTAAAATTTTAACTTCCGTCATCCTTTTTCCATCTTCTATCCACTCAACTCAAAAATTTAATTCAAATGAAAAATCATATTTTATCAGCATCCAGACTTACATTGGTGATGCTTGTAATTGTCGGAATATATTTAGGAATTGTCTACGCAGGTTCTAAAGTTTTACCGACTCAGGGAAATGCAGAAATTATTAATTTTAAAGGACAGAAATTTTACGCCAATATCGGACAGAATTTTACGTCTCCGAAATATTTTCACGGTCGTCCTTCTGCGGTAGATTATAATGCGGCAGGAAGTGCGGGAAGCAATAAAGGACCAAGCAACGAAGAATATCTTCAGACCGTACAGAAAAGAATTGACACTTTAAAAATGATGAATCCCGAAATGCAGAACGCAAAAGTACCTGTAGAACTGGTAACGGCAAGCGGAAGCGGACTTGATCCGGATATTTCTCCGGAAGGCGCTTTTTATCAGGTTAAAAGAGTGGCAAAAAACAGAAATATCAGTTCAGAAAAACTGGAACAACTTATCAAAAATCAAACAGAAACATCTATTTTCGGTCCGTCAAAAGTAAATGTATTGAAACTTAACATTGCTCTGGATCAGCTTAAATAAAGTAAAATTTTATGAAAAAATATATTGCGGCATTCTTACTTGCAGGATTTTTCTTACCGAAGGCACAAAACACAGACTCTGCAAAAACCGATGCCAAGCTGAAAATCTCTGCTTACGCTGAACTTTTTTACACCTATGATTTCAATGAACCTTCCGGAGGAAACCGTCAGAACTTTTTGTACAGCTACAATAGGCACAATGAAGTTAACCTCAATTTAGGCTTCATCAAAGCCAATTATGAAAACGACAGGATGCGCGCCAATCTCGCTCTGATGGCGGGAACTTATGCACAGGATAATCTGGCTGCGGAACAGGACGCTCTGAAATATGTAAATGAAGCGAATATCGGAATTAAAATTTCCAAGACAAAAAATCTGTGGATTGATGCAGGAATTATGCCGTCGCACATTGGCTGGGAAAGCGCAATTGGAAAAGATAACGTTAATCTTACCAGAAGTCTCGCCGCAGAAAATTCTCCCTATTTCGAGACCGGAGCCAAAATTTCTTACACTTCGGATAACGGAAAATGGTTTCTGAGCGGTCTTGTTTTAAACGGATGGCAGAGAATTGCAAAAGCTGAAGGAAATAAAAGTCTTTCTTTCGGGCATCAGATAACTTTTAAACCCAACGATAAGATTACACTGAACAGCAGTTCATTCATAGGAAACGATAAACCGCAGGATGATAAAAGAATGCGCTACTTCCATGATCTGTACGGAAATTTTCAGTTGACGGATCATTTTTCAACGACGTTAGGTTTTGATATCGGAGCCGAACAGAAAGAAAAAGGAAGTGAAAGCTACAATCTTTGGTATTCTCCAAACGTATTGATGAAGTATCAGTTTGACGATCAGTGGAGTCTTGCGGGACGTGTGGAATATTTCAGCGACAAAAACGGGGTTATCATCGCTACGGAAACGCCTAATGGATTTCGGACTTTCGGATATTCTTTAAATGTAGATTATCAGATCCTGAAAAATGTGGTTTTCCGTACAGAAGCCAGAGGATTTACTTCTAAAGATGCCATTTTTGTAAAAAATGACAATTTAAGCCAGGGAAATTTTTTCATCACCACCAGTTTAGCTGCCTGGTTTTAAGAGAAATTATTAAGTCTAAAGCAGGAAACCTCACAGGTTTTAAAAACCTGTGAGGTTTGTAATGACTTTGATAACGATGATAATCCTTTAAAATAAAATTAAAACAATAAAAGCCATGTCTTCTTCAGCAAAAGATTTTTTAGAACTCATCCAGAAATCCAGAAAAGGGAAATTTAAAATCTACATCGGAATGAGCGCAGGAGTAGGAAAAACCTTCCGTATGCTTCAGGAAGCGCATGCTCTTTTGCGAAACGGAATTGATGTAAAAATCGGCTACATTGAAACCCACGGAAGAGAAGAAACTGTCGCTTTAACAGACGGAATCCCAGAAATACCGAGACGGTCTTCTTTTTATAAAGGTAAAAATCTGGAAGAAATGGATCTTCAGACTATTATTAATACCCATCCCGAAGTTGTTTTGGTGGACGAACTGGCTCACACAAACATTGAAGGTTCCAAAAATAAAAAAAGATGGCAGGATGTTCTGGAAATTCTGGATAATGGAATCAACGTCATCAGTGCGATGAATATTCAGCATATTGAAAGCCTGAATGAAGAAGTAAAAAAGATCACCGGAATAGAAGTCTCGGAACGGGTTCCCGATAAAATTCTGGCTTTGGCGGATGAGGTTGTGAACATCGATTTAACCGCCGACGAACTTCTTACGCGCCTGAAAGAAGGAAAAATTTACAAAAAAGAGAAAATCCAAACGGCTTTAAGCAATTTTTTTCAGAGCGGACATATTTTGCAGCTTCGGGAACTGGCTTTAAAAGAAGTGGCAACCCATGTTGAAAGAAAGGTAGAAACGGAGATCAAAACTGAAAATTTTAAACCCATAAAATTTCTGGCGTGCATCAGCAGCAACGAGAAAATAGCCAAAAATATCATCCGGAAAACGGCAAGACTGGCAAGTTATTACAACAGTCCGTGGACCGTTCTTTACATCCAGAAACCTTCAGAGAATCCTGAAAAAATTGCACTGAACAAGCAGCGATTTCTGATTAATAATTTTAATTTAGCTCAGGAATTGGGAGCCAAGGTGATCCGGCAGAAGGAAAGCAGTATTCATAAAGGAATTCTGGACTACGTGATTGCGCATAACATCACCACCGTATGCATCGGAAAACCACACGCTCATCTTCTGCAGAGAATTTTCGGCTACAGCTGGATCTACACGTTAATGAACCGACTGAATGAAAGACAGATCGACATTATTATTTTATCTTAGAATGCAATGAAACTAAAAACGAAACTCACCCTCGGAGTAGGTCTTTTATTTGTGCTGATTGTTTTGCTATCGGTTATCGGGTCTTTTTATATCAATAAACTGAAATCTGATACGGAAAAAATTCTTATCGCCAATTACAACAGTCTGGAATTTTCTCAGAATATGCTTCTTGCTCTGGATAAAATGAAAACCGACAGCGCCGTTGCCATTAAAGATTTTAAGAAAAACAATCTTCTTCAGGAAAGAAATTTAACGGAATTCGGAGAGAAGGAAGCTACCCAGAATCTTAATCTTCATTTCAACAGCTACATCAATGATCCTTCACCGGAAAAGGAAAAGCTGATTCGTGAAGATCTGGTGAAAATCATGTCACTCAATATGAAAGGAATTGAGCGAAAAAGCGATATTGCCATTATTACGGCAGAAAATGCAACGTTCTGGATCGCCTGTCTCGGAACCATCTGTTTTTTAATTGCGATCACGCTTGTTTTTAATCTTCCTCAGACGATTGCAGAACCCATCAGTCAGCTTACGTTCAGCATCCGTCAGATCGCGAATAAAAATTATAACGAAAGGGTTCATTTCCGGGGAAGTGAAGAGTTTAATGATCTTGCGAATTCTTTCAACATCATGGCGGAAAAACTTCAGGAATATGAAAGCAGCACTTTATCTGAACAGCTTATGGATAAAAAACGGATTGAAACCCTTGTGAATAATATGCACGATGCTGTAATCGGTCTGGACGAAAATCATTTTATTTATATGATTAATGATGAGGCTCTTAAAATCACGAATCTCAATAAAGATGAAATTATCGGGAAAACGGTTCATGAAGTGGCTGTAAACAATGATCTGATAAGGGAACTTCTGAAAAATATCAATCATCCGCAGAAAGATCCTATTAAAATTGTAACCGACAATAAGGAAAATTATTTTGAGCAGGATGTAATCCCAATCAATATTACAAAAACAGGAGAAAAGGAAAAAAAATACATCGGAAAGGTTATTCTGCTGAGAAATATTACTCCTTTTAAAGAACTGGATTTTGCAAAAACCAACTTTATCGCAACCATTTCGCATGAATTAAAAACTCCTATTTCTGCCATAAAAATGGGCGTTCAGCTTTTGGAAAATCAAAAATTCGGGGAACTGAATGATCAGCAGAAAGAATTATTAAAAAGCATTAACGAAGACGGACAAAGGCTGCTTGATATTACGGGAGAACTGTTGAATTTATCCCAGGTGGAAACCGGAAATATCCGCCTGAATATCGAAAGCTGCGCTCCAAAAGAAATGGTACAGACTGCTGTAAAAAATGTGGAAAAACTGGCGGAACAGAAAAACATTTCGATCCAGACGCAGTTTCTGACGGATGAAAAGGACTTTGTTTTGGCTGATTTTGATAAAACAGTCTGGGTAATGAATAATTTTCTAAGCAATGCGATTAAACATTCTTTTCAGGATGAAAATATCCTGATTTTGGTTGAAAAAGAACATTCGGGAATTAAATTCAGCATTACCGATACCGGAAAAGGGATTGAAGAGAAATACCAGCGACAGATTTTCGACCGCTATTTTCAGGTTCCGGGAGAACATCAGAACGGAACCGGTTTAGGACTCGCAATTTCCAAAAATTTCATTGAGAAACAAAATGGAGAAATCGGCGTTAAAAGTTCTTTAAATCAGGGAAGTACTTTTTATTTTGTGTTGCCGATGGTTTAAATAAAATTTTCGTTTGAATTAGTATATTTGCGACAAAACTCTATTCATGAACATTTTTCAGAAATTTTTTTTCTTATTCTTTTTAATTATTTCAAAATTTGTTTTAGCTCAAAATGAAAATGAATTTCGTGAAGCGTTTACCTTAAAAATTGCAGTTGATTCTACTACGTTTTATCAGCAAGAAATTGCAAAATCCAAATATTTCGTTAAAGATAATATTTTACAAATTTATCCGGGTGAACATCTTTTTATTGAAACAGAAGTAAAAGATGATAAGGTACAAACGATGAAGATTGTGAAAGAAAACAAGAATCCTTTGAAAACCATAGAAATAGAATTTTCTCAGGAAGTTTCTGGCAGACAGAACAAAGGAATGACACTTTCGGTAAGTAATCCTTTTGACAAAAATTTAAATTATGATGCCATTATAAATGTTGTCGGAAAGAAAGGATGGTTTGAAACCTCTATTATTCCGATAAAACCAAAATTAAAAAATTTTGAAATGTGGCCGCAGCCAATCATTACCATTGTTCTTAATAATTGGCGATTTGATAAGTAATTTAATGATTAGAAAATATGTTTGAACTGCCTATTTATTACTTCTTTATTGCATCAATCTGTTCTGCAATCATTGTCGGTATTTATTATTTCATTCAGAAGAAAAATACCATTAAAAATTACAGACAGGAAAATTCAATTGAGCTTAAAAATATCAGCGGAACAATAATTACAGACAAAGGTTCTCTCAGTTGGGGAATGGAATTGGGTACATTTGATCTGTTGATTAACGATAATTCAATTTTTTTATTTCTGAAAAGTTTCGGTTTTATTCCGGGACGGACTACGAATTTATTTTTTTCAAATTCCAACAGAAAAAATACAAAAAGAGGTGTTTTGCTCAGAGAATATAAAATTGACCAAAAAAGCGTTAAACTTGTTTATTATCCTGATCATCTAATGAACAGAAGCTGCCAAATTATACTAAAAAATCTTTCTGAAGAACAGTTTTCCATTTTAGAAAAAACACTTGAAGGCAAAAGCCGAAGATTTTATTAATATGAAAATAGAACTTATCCCCGTTATTGAATTTTCAAATTACGATGAGGATCTGGAAATGCCTTCCGGTTCCTATTTGGAATTTTCTGATGAGTGGGAAAATTATAATATTTCCGCAAATCTAAAGACTGGTTTTTCCGAAAGTTTCAAAGCTTATTTTAAAAGTTCTTCTTTTTACAGAATAAGTGAAATTTCTGATGCAGATCTGTTGAAAATCATTTACAGAGAAATTGAAATACAGCAGACTGAAGAAAATCGCGGAATTGATGATTTGGTGTGTTCTATGGACGGCGGTTACATTTTAAAGATTAATGATGTAGACACCTATTTTCCACAATGTTGCGGAAGGCTTAAACACATTACTGAATGGGAAGATCTTGTTTCCGACGAAGGGAATCATTGTTTTTATACAGGACATCCCTCTCCGAAAGTTGAAATACAGGAACATAAGATCATTTTCGATTTTTTACATTCGATGCCCCAAGAAAGTTATGCTTATCCGGTTTCGGAGAATCAGATTGAAGTAGATAAAGAATCGTTGAGAACAGCAATTGAAAATACAGAAAAAGAACTTCAATATTTTGCTGAGCAGCTCATCAGAATTAATAAAAAAGAAAACTTGAATATTCCTGAAATTGATAAGATCTTAATTTATGGAATTGATGATTAATGACAAATCCGATTTTCAGATTCATGAAAAAAAACTCCAAATCTCTTCTTGTTATATTTCAGTAAGTACTCAGGAATATTATTAAATTATATGAAATTATGTATATTTGCTAAAGGCGGAATGAAAACAGTACTCATTCCGCCTTTAATTTAATTCGGCAATTCACAGGTTGAATTTAAGTCTCTTAAATACACTTTCTGATATGAAAAATACTATTTCTGATTTCTTAAACCTTCATACAGGGGAGGAAAATCCTAAACTGGTTCTTGAAAATGTAACGAATAATATATCCTTCAGAGGATCAAACCTGTGGATTTTAGCCTGTGCCATTTTAATTGCTTCGGTAGGATTAAATGTAAATTCTACTGCGGTAATTATCGGTGCTATGTTGATTTCGCCTTTAATGGGTCCTATTGTAGGAGCTGGTTTTGCTTTGGCAACCTTTAACTTCGGACTGTTGAAAAAATCATTAAAAAATCTTCTGATCGCTACTTTTGTAAGCCTTGCCGTTTCCGCAATTTATTTTTATTTAAGTCCGTTTAAAGAGGTACAGTCAGAACTTCTCGCAAGAACGGCTCCAACTATATATGATGTTTTAATTGCATTTTTCGGAGGAATAGTGGGTGCGATTTCTATTACAAGAGTTGAAAAAGGAAATCCTATTCCGGGAGTTGCTATTGCAACTGCTTTAATGCCTCCACTTTGTACGGTGGGTTTCGGAATTGCTACAGGAAATTTTTCGTTTGTGGCGGGAGCATTTTATCTTTATACTATTAATTGCTTTTTCATCTGTATTTCAACTTTTTTAATCATTAAATTACTGAAATATCAGGCGGTACAAACCGCAGATAAAACTGTTGAAAAAAGAATCCGCTACGGAATTTCTATTTTAATCGTAGTTATGATTGTTCCAAGCTGTTATCTTGCTTATAATTTACTGAACGAAAAAAAATATTCTCAGAATGTGGAGAAGTTTATTAACAGTGAATTTTCTAAGAACGGATATACGGTTATTTATAAAAAGGTAGATTATCATTCTAATCCGAAATCTATTGAACTGGCATTTTTAACCAAAAAGTTTGACAGTGCGGAAATTAAAAAGCTCAATAACTCGCTCAAAGACTTCGGAATCAGCAATACCAAGCTGAGTATCAAACAGAATACCTCCGATCTCAAGTCGGAAATCCTCAATGAAATCAATCTTCAGAAAACCACTTTTTCAGAAAAAGATCTGCAAATTAAGGAGCTGAAAAATGAACTGGGTGAATATAAAATGGATAATCCTGAATTAAATAAAGAAATCCAGATTCTTTTTCCTGAAGTAAAAGAGTTTGCTGTCGGAAGACTTCAAAATTTTTATACCAAAGATTCATTAAGCGTAGAAACTGCCTTTTTGTATAAGACCGATGCAAAAATAGACGAAGATAAACTAAAAGCCTGGCTGCAAAACAAGCTGAAAGTGAATAAGGTTATTTTGATGAATACAAGCGAAAAATAGACTATTTTTAACTGTTAATACAAGAGATGAAAAATAATATTGCTTTACAGTTAGTCGAAATTTGTAAAAAGCACCATCTTAAAGAAAAAGCATTCGATAGCTTTGAAAAATTATTTCATATAGAAAATGAAAATGACCCTGATTTTCTTAAAGGTTACAAGAAAGAGGAAATGAAGATCTTTTTTGGAGGACATCAATTTAATATTCACCATCATTTTTATACAAGTACCATTAATACCAAAATAATTTTTTACGATTCAGCGGATGTTGAAGCTGGTTATTGGGATCCTGTAGGTTACTATGTTTTAGAAGCCGATTTTGAAGGAGAAATCACAGACGATTATTTTGTAATAGAAAGAGAAAAACAAATTGGCGGAATTGATATTATTAAAGAGTTTTCATATGTATTCGCCAATCTTCCAACAGATTATCTGAAAAGAAATCACCTTCAGTATAATTTTGTTTCTTACCTTTCTTTAGTAGGAACTTTATTTACAAGTAAAAATTATGAAGGTTCAGGACGTTTCATTCATCGCGCATATTTTAATCTTAAAGAAACCGGTGAAGAGCATTTTGAAAAGAAATTTCTCAAAAAGTCAAAGAGATTCTTGAAAATGATGAAAAAATATTTAATTCATGAGAATTTGATTTCTGAAAAACTACAATCAGACTTTCAGAAACTTGACTAATAATAATTACACACTTGAATTAAATACTGATACTCCCCTTTCAATATGCCGGAAACTTTAATCTCTTTTACCGCTTTACTGGGAATTTCAAATTTCCATTATTTTCTATTTTTCAGGAGGGAAAATAAGCAGCTGAAGCTGAAAATATATTTAACCGTACTTTTCATGATTACCATTCTGGCAAGTTTATACATCATTATTATTACTCCCGATTTCTTTGAATATAAAGGTTTGGAAAACTGCTTGTTTTTGATGATGATCAACTTTGCTGTTCCCGGCTATTTCTTAATGCTTTTCGGGATTAACACTCTCTTGGAAAACATTCCGATTATTCGTGGCTATTTTACTTTCAATGTTATACTTTGTATTTTAGTTCTGAGCTCAACAATATTATACTATTTTTTAAGTATGCTTATTTTATCAATTGATTATTGAATATCCGTTAAACAACCTATTATTATGCAATGATATGAAAATCAATCATCTATAATAGGCACTTCGACAAGCTCAGTGTGACATCTCTAATACTAAATGCTTGATTTCTAGCGATGTCAAGCTGAGCCTGTCGAAGCTTTAGGTTAATAAACGGACAATCAAATTGATTATTTCTAAAAATTTAAACCATTATAACCATGAATAATCGCCTTTTATTTATTCCCATACTTTTAACGCTTACATTCTGTGCTAAAAAAGAAACTGTTTTTACTGAGAAATTCAATGTTGGTGAAGTAGGTTTTGAATATTCGTCTGACTGGAAATTTACCAAACTACAAGGGATCGATTCTTACATTGCTTACCTTTCAAAAGATGAAGATACCATCTGGATAGAATACGGATCTTATAATCCGAAAATATACAAAGAACCTTTGAAAGATCATATTTTCATGCAAATTCCAATTGACAGTACAGAAGCTCTTTTTGAAACTTCACGAAATAATTACGGAGGTTTCGCTTCGGTTTATATTCCCATAACAGATTCTGCGCAGGGTTTATACATGAGAAATAAAAATGGAGATATTCAGCAGGTTTTGGATATTTTTAAAACATTAAAGCTGAACAATTCTGCCCGAAAGAAGCCGTTAATTATTGAGATGGAAAATTTTAAGACTAAAAGTTCTCCTCCCGGAATTGTTTTCTATGAAAATAACTGCTTGAACTGTCATTCAGAATACCGTTACATAATTGCTCCGGCTCTCGATAAAAAGTTTGTGAAATCGAAAGGAAAAGTATGGTTTGAACACTATTTATACTCCGAAAAAGAAATTTCGCGTGATGAATTTCAGACACGTTGCACCCAAATTCCCAAAAAAGATTCTGCCATTGCCAACGAAATACTTAAATATCTGTTTTAAAAATCTGCAAATATTATTCTACCTTTGATCTTTATTACATTTAAAATTAGAAAAGCAAATGACTACAGACACATTAGACTTTTGGGTAGGAAATTTCAAAAGCGTGGAAGATTTTTATGAATTTGTGGAAGAAGATGAAAACTTTTATCTTGAAGAAGATTCTGATGATGTTTTTATTTCAAAATTTGCAGAATCTCAGGATACGATTTGGCTGGATCACGATTTTGTAGAATATGGCTATGAAGACGGAAACAGAACCATTTACGAAAAATTTGCAGACTATTCTTTTGCCGAACAGTGGCTCCCGATTTTAATCAACAGGCTCAACGAACTGAATCTTGATTTTGATATCAATTCCATTATTTTCCTGAATAAACAGATTCCGAAACCCACTTCCGTAGAAACAGATTTTTTCTCTCTGGTTTACATCGGAGGAATTGAATATTCTGCGTAAAATATTTAAAAACTTATAACCTTTTTCAAATTATTAATGAACATTTATTCTGTTCTTCAGATTGGCGATTACCACATTAATCATTGCGAAGATTTTCTCATCACAAAGAAAATAGGGAGCAATAAGATTCTTTGTGCTGTAATGGATTGATGTTCAACTGCTATGGAAAGTCAGTTTGCTTCCGCACTATTTGGGAAGATCCTGCGTAAAATTTGCATTGAAAAAGGTTATAAAGAATTATACGAACCGGATAAAAATTCTGATCCCGAAGAAGATTTAAAAGCTGTTTTAAAAGATTTGTTTAAAGAACTTACAACCGTCAAAAATCTTTTGATGCTTGATGAAAAAGAACTTCTTACAACATTGATTATTCTTCTTTACGACACCAAAAAGGACGAAGGAATTATCATGTGTATCGGAGACGGTTTAGTGTGTATCAATGGAAAAACAACAGAATTTGAAAGAGACAACAAACCGGATTATCTTACCTATCATTTGAAAGAAGATTTCGAAGAATGGTACGGCAATCAGACTCAGAAAATACGATTCAGTAAGCTTGAAGATGTTTCTATTGCTACAGATGGAATTTCATCTTTCATCCCAATTAAAAAGACAGATCACAACGAAAAAATCAATCCGAAAGACTATCTTCTCTATGATAAAAGCAATGTTGAATCTGAAGAAATGCTTTCCCTCAAATTAAAAAAACTTGAACATCATTACGGAATGAAACCTACTGATGATCTTGCCATCATAAGAATTATAAAGTAAATTTTATTTTCAATATAATAGATTAAGTTTTTGTTTTTATCATGTTTATGAGCAGAAATGATTTTTCTTACATTTGCTTTATCATAACTTAATAAGATGATTTCTAAAAAGTTACTTCGCATCAATATAGCTGTTTTATTCCTGCTTATCGTTGTTTATACTTTAGGAAATTATCTTATCCTTTATCCGATGAAGTTTGATTTCCTGACCGTTATTTCGGAAAGTCAGCCGCATTATCTTCTTTTTATTATTGCTTTTTTTATTCTTATTTCATGGTTAATAAGCCATGTCAGAATTAAGAATTTAAATCCTAAAAACAGATTTCTTCTGGCTTTCACCATTTTGTGCGGAATAATGCTTTTATGGATAGGTTATTATAATATCTAAGCACTTTCTTTAATACCCGAAAGTCGATTACGAAAAGTGAAAATGAATACATTCAACAGGCAAAAGAAGATATTAAAAATGATCAGGTTACTTTTAGATTTACCGGAGGATTTGAATTATCAAACAATGACCGGAAAATGGATGTAAAAATTGACAGCATTCAAAAAAAGTATGGAATTAAAAGTGAAAATACAGGTTGTACCATAGACGAAATTGATAGTAAAGCTCAGGAAAAATATATCGAAACAGTAAAGCCGTACTTAGAAAAAAGGAATGGAAAAGGCTGGGAAAGTAAAATGCAGAATGAAATCAACAAACTGAAATTAACCGAATTATCTACTCAAAAATAATTTTCATTAATAATCTAGTTTCTAAGAAAAAAATTGCTAAATTTAAAACAAACTAACAATCAGCTATTTAAATTGATTTTAATAACCTTAAAAACTATAAACATGAAATTATCTCAACATCGGTTATCTGAAAATTCAGGATAAATTATTTCTTTTTTATCGTCATTCAGTATGGATTTTTAATTCATCTTTTCATCTAATTTTTACTTCTTTAAAAAACGCTCAGC
Source organism: Chryseobacterium urinae (assembly GCF_030518295.1). NCBI lineage: Bacteria > Pseudomonadati > Bacteroidota > Flavobacteriia > Flavobacteriales > Weeksellaceae > Chryseobacterium > Chryseobacterium urinae. Next base: position 53,625 of record NZ_JAULSJ010000016.1, read on the forward strand.
CATGAAAATAGGAATCTATATATCCGGATTGGGAATTTCAAAAAGTAACTCGGTTGAAAATTATGCAGAACGGTTAAAAAATGAAATCAATTTCAATACAAATGGTTACCAGTACGAAACCATAATCGAAAAAATCCATTACAGCAAAAGCAGGGAAAGTACTGTTGTAAGCATTTTCGAAAAAGAATCATCCGAAAATCCCGTTTACAAATTTTACGACTTCAAATACAACGAAATTCTCACCGAAGATTTCAAAGGCAGAACGCTGATTTACAAAAGTCTCTGGCTTTTCGCATTGGTTATCAGGAAATTTCCTTTAATCATCAAACGGATTTTTATCCCCAAAAACTATTCAAGACCGGGACAGTTAATGTATGTTTTCTCCATATTTTTAATTTTATCGCTTTCTTTAGTTCTGATGTTTCCTGCCGTTCTCGAAGCAACAGGTCAGTTTCTTGAAAACGAAAAAATGACTGAACTGAGGAAGCAGATTCCCATCGGAGACCTGAAATATATTTCGATGAAAGGAATTTTTATTGATCTTTCCGAAAAACATCATATTAACATTGATTTTACTTCGCTTTCCCGAATGATCGTATTATTTACAGCGCTCTTGGTATTGCTTGTTCCAAACGCCAATACCATTATCACAGATCTCGCCACCAATTTCGTCTGCGCCAACGATTATTTGCAGCACGGCGCAAAAAAACAACTGATTCAGGGAAATTTAGAACATCTTGTAGATTACATTACGGAAAATGAAAAGGACTGTAAAATTCATTTTCACGCCTACAGTTTCGGAAGTGTTCTTGCGTTGGACTATGTCTTTCCTTATGGTGTAAAAGCCTCTAAAAACGCTTTACAATACTGCGAAGCCATCGTTACCATCGGAACGCCTTATGAATTTGTAAATTCTTATTATCCTGAATTTTACGACAATCGTCAAACCCAACCCGGAGATCAGCTTAAATGGTTGAATGTGTATTCTGCAGCCGATGCTTTAGGTTCCAACTTCAGAAAAGACGGAATTGCCGGAGACTCTGAAATCTCTTTTAAAGGAGCTTCCAATAAGCCGTTTAATATCAACTATGAGGTTTATCCTATCGGAAAATTCAGCATTATTGATTTTATTATGCTCTACAGCATCAAAGTTCATGATATGTACTGGGACGAAAATACGGAAGGACAAAGCTGTCTTGGATTGGTTTATCAGGAAATGAAGGGGAAAGGTTTGATATAGAAAATCTATTATTTTACAGGTTCATAAAAATAAGGCGGTCGCACTCCCATTGACGGAACCACAAAAGATCCTTTATTCGAAAAATAAGTAAAAAACCCGTTTTCTTTGTTTGATTTATCAGGGTAGAAGATTAATTCTACAGATTTTATTTTATCAGAATCATTTTTAATTTCGCCAATCTCGAAATATTCAAATACAAAAGGATCATCCGGAAAATCATAATAAGTAATTTCCTTTTTATCAAAGTCGATATAAGCATTCTGATCTTTATCTCTGAATAATTTTTGAGTTTTAAAATAATTTTCGATATCACTTTTATTATTAAACGGAATAAATGCTGCCTTAGGATTTGCAAACAAATAATCACTTACCGATTCTGTACTTAAGCCAAGAAGCGTAAGTTTTTTTCCTTCAAGTCTAAAATAAAAATGATAAGTCCCACCCTGATTTTTTGAAATTCCTATCGCAGAAAAATTACAGGATGTTTCAAGTTTTCTGTTTTCTTAAAAAAATGATTCTGAATGTTATGTATATGTATTATCAAAATCTCTTAAGGAAAAATCACCTTTATTTTGTTTAACGAAAAATCCTGTTTTAGAAAATTCAAAATCGCCTAAATACATGGGAGAATCTGTAAAATCTACATTTTCAAAAACATCCTGATTAAACCAGTCAATTTCATCTTCTAAAGTAGAATTTATTCTCAGAATAGGATATGGACCGTCATGATAAAAAAGCATCATCCCTAAATCAGCATCAATGTATTTATCGATATTTTCAGCTTTATGAGAATTAAAATCTTTAACAAAATTTGTAAAAACAATAAGAGAATCTTATTTTACATTTTCTTTTGTTTCCTTAGTATTTTTTTTCACTTCGGAACCATTTTCTTTATGTTCTTTTTCACGTAAGTTAAAAAAGAAAACAGCAGAAATTGCAATAATAAAAGATGCAATAAGAATATATAGTTTTGTTTTTTTCACGGTTTAAGTTTTACTAAGCTTTACATTTGAAAGTAATTGTTTGATAAAAAATGCTTCAACAAACTTAGCGCAACATCTCTAATACTAAAAGCCTTATTTTAGCGGCTCATTCGTAGCGATGTCTTGCTGAGCTTGCCGAAGCATCTCAGAATTTTTTAATATTAATGCGCTTCCAGCCAGTTATTCCCTACTCCAACCTCAACCAATAGCGGAACCTGCGTTTCAACGGCGTTTTCCATTTCCATTTTAATGATGTTTTTGGCAACTTCCACCTCATCAATCGGGGCTTCAAAAATTAATTCGTCATGCACCTGAAGCAGCATTTTTGTCTGCAGTTTTTCCTTTTCCAGTTCTTTCTGAATTTTAATCATTGCCATTTTTACCACATCTGCTGCGCTTCCCTGAACAGGAGCATTCACCGCATTTCGTTCCGCGTGACCGCGAACCACAAAATTATTGGAATTGATGTCTTTTAAATGACGTTTTCTGCCTAAAAGTGTTTCCACATAACCGACTTCACGGGCTTTTCTTACCTGTTCCGCCATGTATTCTTTCAGTTTCGGATAGGTTTCAAAATAGGCTTCGATCATTTGTTTGGCTTCCGTTCTGGAAAGTCCGGTCTGCTCTGCCAATGCAAAAGCGCCCTGTCCGTAAATAATTCCGAAGTTTACGGTTTTTGCCTGACTTCTCTGTGTTTTGGAAACTTCTTCCAACGGAATATTGAACAGTTTTGCCGCCGTAGAAGCGTGAATATCTTCCCCGTTCTGAAATGCTTTAATCATATTGTCTTCGCCGGAAATTTCGGCAATCAGACGCAGTTCGATCTGGGAATAATCGGCCGAAATAATTTTCTTTCCTTCTGCTGAAACAAATGCGCCACGAATTTGCTGACCCCTTAAAGTCCGGATCGGTATGTTCTGTAAATTTGGGTTTACACTCGCCAAACGACCTGTTGCAGCCGTAGTTTGCGAAAAATTGGTATGAACACGGTTGTCTGTTTTTTCAATCTGAGACGGTAATGCATCAACGTAGGTTGATTTTAATTTCTGATAGGTTCTATATTCCAGAATATGCTTGATAATTTCGTGTTTTGAAGACAATTTTTGAAGCACATCTTCAGAAGTTGCGTACTGTCCGGTTTTTGTCTTTTTCGCTTTCGGGTCGAGCTGCATTTTTTCAAATAAAATTTCACCCAACTGTTTTGGAGAATTCATGTTAAATTCTTCCCCCGAAATCTCAAATATTTTAGATTCGAGTTGTCTTAAATCGTTCTCAAGATCAATACTTTCCTGAGCCAGCCATTTTTCGTCAAGAGAAATTCCTTCCAGTTCCATCTTTGCCAAAACTTCCATCAAAGGCATTTCTATACTGAAGAATAAGTCTTCTAAATTTTCTTTTTTAAGCTGTGGCGCAAACAATTCGTACAACTGGAAGGTTACGTCTGCATCTTCTGCAGCGTAATCGGTCTGGGTTCTGAGATCCGCATCACGGAAATTGCCCTGTTTTTTTCCTTTTTTACCGATGATGGTTTCGATGGAAACAGGTTTGTAATTTAAGTAAACTTCTGAAAGATAATCCATCCCGTGTCTTCCGTCCGGATTTAAAAGGTAATGCGCAATCATGGTATCAAACATGGCTCCTTTTACCGTAATATCGTATCTTTTAAGGATTTTATAATCAAATTTCAGATTGTGCGCTACTTTTATCAGATCTTCTTTTTCGAAAAACGGTCTGAAAATTTCCAGCGTCTGCAAGACTTCTCCCTGATCTTCGGATAAAGGAACATAATACGACAAACCTTTTTTGTAGGAAAAACTCATCCCGACCAATTCTGCTTCCAGTTCATTAAGAGAGGTGGTTTCGGTATCGAAGCAGACTACTTTTTGTTTTAATAAATTATTGACTAAAATTTTCTGTGCTTTCGGATTATCTACAAACTGATAGAGGTGATCATTCTGCTCAATCGTCGATTTTGTGGAAGTTGCCTGATCGAGATCTTCATAAGTGGCAAAAAGATCCAACTGTCCGACTGCCTGTGCAACTTTTTGCTGAGGAGTCGTTTCTGTAACCGTTACTTCAACTTCTGTAACTACATTTGGCGCTGCAGCCGGAGCAAAAGCTCGGTAAAGATTTTCGTATAATCTACGGAATTCTATTTCTTCAAAAACTTCTTTTACTTTATCGAAATCAGGCGTTTCCAGATCGTACTGTTCCTGATGAAATTCTACAGGAGCATCGCAGATAATGGTCGCTAATTTTTTGGATAAAATTCCTCTTTCGGCTGAAGCTTCCACTTTTTCTTTCAGCTTTCCTTTAAGCTGGTCGGTATTGGCTAAAAGATTTTCTATGCTTCCGAATTCTTTCAGGAATTTCATGGCTGTTTTTTCACCAACGCCTTCCAGTCCGGGAATATTGTCGACTGCATCTCCCATCATCGCAAGAAAGTCGATTACCTGTTTCGGATCTTCGATTTCGTATTTGGCTTTGACTTCTTCAACGCCTAAAATTTCAATGTCTCCGCCTTTAAGTCCCGGTTTATAAATTTTGATTTTATCGGTTACAAGCTGTGCAAAGTCTTTATCCGGCGTTACCATGAATGTGACGTAGCCTTCTTTTTCTGCTTTGCAGGCAATGGTTCCGATTACATCATCTGCTTCATATCCCGGAACTCCCAAAATGGGAATGTGCATTGCCTCTAAAATCCTGTGAATGTATGGAATCGCATTTTTAATGGCTTCAGGCGTTTCGCTTCGGTTCGCTTTATAATCTGAGAAGTCTTCCGTTCTTATACTTGCCTCTCCTACATCAAAAACCACTGCCAAATGGGTTGGTTTTTCTCTTCTGATCAGTTCAATTAAAGAATTCGTAAATCCGAAGATAGCAGAAGTGTCCAGACCTTTGCTTGTAACCCTCGGATTTCTGATTAATGCGTAATATCCTCTGAAAATCATCGCATAAGCATCGATGAGAAATAACCTTTTATCTTGTGTTGCGTCCATATTTTCCATAAGGAACAAAGATAAGAAATTACTTTTCTTTTTTCTTTGTCTTGATGACAAGCAGACCGAATTTGTTTCAGATATTTTCTTTTGTCCTGAAACAAAAGAAACAAAAATTCAAGACTGGAAACTGAATGCTAAAAATGAATCATATTCTCTAAAAATTCTAAAACTCGCGCGAATGGTAAATTGGTTCTTCGGTTTAAAATTCTGTCGCGCTCAGACAGTAGAATTTTTTTAACGTTCATCTGATTCATTTTATTAACGCTTCAGCTTCCGAAGTCGATTTTCAAGCAATATGAGCTGTCATTCTGACCAAGGAAGAATCTCAATTAACTACTTGTGTAAAGATTCTTCATTCCATAATGCTTCGCAAAACTCCAATCAGAATGACAAATGAGTACTAATCTTACAGAAAATTTCAACGGTTCCTTTGTCCTAGCCTCGATTGCAGCATTTGTCTGAGCTCATTTCTTTAGTTTCGGCTGCGGCGGCTTTGCCGCCGCAGCCGGAACTAAAGAAATAGCGAGTGCGGAAAGCGAGAAACAGCTCCTTAAAATATTTTCATTCACAGGATAAGAAAGAACAGATTTTGGATCGAAATTGTTTAAACAGTCGGAATGTTACAAATAAAAAAGACCTCAAATTGAGATCTTTTTGAATATTTTAGAAATAATTTTAATCGATTTCTGCCTTTGAAAAGAGATCCTGAATCAGCATTTCGTCTTCACAGGCTTTTTTGAATTCAGAAATAAATTCTTTCAGGCTTTCCGGATTGCTGGAATAGGCACAGAACATATCTGCTTCCGGATCGAATTTAATGTCGTCCGACAGGTTCGGTTTTTTCTCTTCTACAAAAACTTTTGCCAGTGAAGTCCAGTCGTAACCGTTTCCTTCGAAACCTTCGTCTTTTCTCCATTCGAAAATTTCAGGTTTGTACGTTCCTGCGTTTAAACATACTGAATATGTTTTTTCTGAGGATACCCAAAAAAAGGGCTTAATAGCAGTCTCAAAATTGTAGGCTTCCATACTATTTTTATTAAAATTAATTGAATATTAAAGATAATAAATTTCTGAGCTCATTTATTTTTTATAACATTTATTAACTTTTGCCCTTTTTATTTTATGCTAAAAAATAAGACAGTTCCGTATATTTCCCAAGAATACTCTTTTGTTTAGAAACTTTATTTTATTATCTTCAATTTTATAAACTAATCCGAAGGAATATCCTGAGTCTTCATCAACATTATAAACTTGGGAAACAATAGCATCGAAGTTTCCGTCATTCAACTGAATGTTATTTTTATAGATCAGAACAACTGTTTCTTCCTCAATATCCTCGATCTCTTCTTCTGCCATTTCAATAGCTTCATCCAGAGAATCTGCTTTTAGTTTTTTGATATTTTTTTCTCCAAAATAAATAAATGGAGAAAAATCGACTCCGTTTTGTATATTTTCTATTGCAATTTCTTCAGCTTTTTCAATTTCCGACTGCAATTCCTGTTCAAGTTCTTCAAATTCCATAGTTCTTATTTTATAATTTTTATTTTAATTGGTGGTGGTGCGTTCAAGGCTTCCTCAAGAGCTTTAGACGGCCCTTTGTCTTTAAATACCCATTCTACATCCCAGCCTTTTTCTGCCAGTTTTTTATCAAAATCTACTTCAGCTTTGATATCTTTATCGTAAGGTACCTTTTTGCTGGAATAATCTTTTACTTCTACTGCTTTTTTATTCGGAACATCTCCGATATCCAGATTTCGGGTTTCTTGACCTTTTTTCACCTGCAGTGGATTTCCGTTTTCATCTATTTTCATCGGTACTTCGCGGTCTCCCCAACCGAGCTGTTTCTGATATTCGTCTGCAGAATTGTTTCCTTTTTTAGCATTCTTCATATTCGCTTCGTAGCGATTACTCCATTCTTCGTAAGATTTTTTATTCTTAATTTTCGGATTATTCTGATAAGCTTCCCACCTTGCTGCCTTATGCTCGGGCGATCCTGGTTTTGGTTTTTCGGCTTTTGGCTTTTTCGGTTTAATAGGTTTTCCGTCTGATTCCGCAAATGCATCTCCTTTTCCATCTTTTTTAGTTTTTGCAGGAGATTCTGATGCGGGTTTATTCGTTGCTGTTCCTTCCTCTTCTGCAGGTTGTTTTTTATTTTCCTCTGCAGGTTTTGCCTCTTCTTTACTGGTTGTATTTCCATCTTTATCTCCTGCTGTATTCGGTTCTTCTACATGAGGAGTTGACGAACCTTTAGCTCTAATGTTCAACAAATATAAGAAAAGAAGATAATCAGAAGGATGTGCCTGTCCGGTAAAAATACGTTGTCCCATTCCGATTTCCGGAACACCTCCATTTACCAACGCTGCTCCTGCGTCTCCCGCATCCTGAACATTTCCGTAAGCATGTTCATTTGCTAAGGAATTAAGTCCGAAAAGTGCTCTGCTTCCTCCCCAAATTCCTGTAAAACTTCCTGCAACATTCGATAGCACACTCGAAAATGTAGGCGCAGCAACGGCAAGTGAACCTCCCGCTAAACCAGAAACCAAAAATCCTCCCGCTCCGACTGCAGCTCCCCCCAAAGCACAGCCTGCAAGTTGAGTAACATAATTAAATCCTCCCAAAGCCAGAGCATGAGTCCAGCTTTTGATTTCAGGGGCAAATTTTACAACACCGCCGATAGAACAAGTCATGGTTTTATCGCCAGTAATAGCAGGAGTTCCCGTTAGCAGAAGATTTCCTTTGCTGTCACTCCAAGTTCTTGCAGTAGCATTTTTCTGTCCGCATTTCAAAGCTCCGTCAACGGCAGCAACAATCCCTCCTGCAACTCCGGCTGCTGCTCCAATTGCCATCATTCCGATTAATCCGATGGCTGCAACACCGCCTGTTCCGACGATAAGAGCCACAACAACTACAACAGCAATTGCCGTTATCAGAGCCGCCAACAACATATTTTTGGTGCATCCGAAGTCTATCCAACTGCTTGTTGCAGTATCTGCAACGGTGATGTAGACATCTCCAGAACTTTTTTTATTACTTTTTCTGGTTCCCTGTAACTGAGCGGGCATTGCGCCACTGGAGCACATCCAGAAATCTTTCTCTGTGATAATTTTATTTCCCATATCATGTTTTTTTAAGTATTTGCTTTCTTGTATGGGTAGTTATTTTATTTCTTTTATTAATCAGTTGATGTTCTAAACCATAACCGATTCTTTTGATATAATCTTCCTGATTTTCGCGGTATTTTTTTTCAATTAAAATGAATAAACCTCGGGCAGAATTTTTACGATCCAATTTTAAATTAAATTCGATGTAGTAATTTTTTAATGAAAACCTTTTAACAAAAGATTTTATGCTAAGATTCTGCGGTAACGTTTTCATTAGACATTTTAAATTTTAATATTTCATCGCTGTAGAAAGTATATTTCAATTTGTTGTAAAGATTTTCGGGATCGGCAATTTCTTCTCTGTTTAAAGAAGCTTCGATGATTCTTCCCGTAGTCTGATCTACTCTGAAAATTCCTCTTTCGTTGAGTGAAGTATTGAGTTTTTTGGTATCGATCTGATTGGCAAATTGTACATAAGCTCTGTTGTAGAAACCAATATTCAACAAAACAGAGGGTTCTCCTGAAAGTTCAGCAATCATTTCATCAGATGACAATAAAGGATTGCTTACATTTTTAAGATTGTAGCTCCAATGCACATTAGCAGAATTGAATAAATTCAACGCATTTTCCTTGTAACTTCCGGGGATTTTTCTCCCATAAATTTTATTGAAAAACATCAGAAAAAATTCATTATTCTGAATTCCTTCTATTAATTTTAATGGGTTTTGAAAAATATTATCATTCAGTACAATTGCATTTTTTATATCCGGATTATTCTCTGCAATAGCTTCCATTTCGGCTTTTGTATGATGCCATTTGGATCTAATGATCTCCATATTCAGCACTTCTGTTACTTTTCCTTCCGAATTTATTTTTAAATATAATTCGTTATATAATCTTGAAAAAGCGTTCGTTAGTGCCGCAATTTCTTTAATCAAAGGATTATTCGATTCCAATAAAATATGATCGAGCTGAATAATTTTAACCTCAACAAAATCCTCTTCGATTTTCAAAACACTGAAATCCCATCTCAATTGGGATTTTGAAGTCATATGAACATTCACTGCCTTGATATCTGATTCGATTGTTAATGTATATTGTTCAGAAAATTTATCTTTTATTTTAAATAAGCTATCCATAAAAAATTAATTTATAAATGCATCTCCACCATCGATTTTCGTAGGGCCTCCTCCAATATGGTTTGCCGGTGAAGAGACATCAATTCCCTGAGACGCCGCAATTCCGATTCCTTCACCTCCGATCCCGATAATTTTTCCCTTTACGATGATGGTTCCGTCCGAATTTAATGTAATTGAACTTGCTCCGGTTTTAATGGTTACATTGGTATCGCATTCCAAACTGATATTTCCGGCTTTATCCATCGATATTTTGGAATTTGCACCACCACCTTCTTTACTTCCGACATTGATAATATTGGTACTTCCCGCATTTACTGTATTGGCAGTTCCTACATTGACGGTTTTGTTGAGATTCGCATTGGTAACCGCATTCCCTGCTCCGTCAAATTTCATATTCGCGCCACCCTGATCGGTAAGAAAAACAGAACCTGCTCCATCATCCAGTTCCAGTTTGTTACCGCTTCGGCTGCTTAAACTTTTAATATTATTTCCTGCACCACCACCTGCTCCAATTGCACCATGAAACATTCCACCCATCACGAAAGGTCGATCGGGATGCTGATGAACAAAATTAACGATCACCTGATCCCCGACTTCCGGAATTGCCATAAAACCACGGTTTTTATTCACTTTATCGCTGCTTCCCGCATCGGGAGTCATTACACGGATGTATTCTGTAGTAGTTGCGCCGTTTTGCCAGTCGAATTGTACCCTTACTCTTCCCTGATTCATCGGATCTGAGTTGGAAATCACTTTGGCAAACTGAGGTTCCGCCTTCGGCAACTGAAATTCAGGACGCGGAATAAATCCTGTGTCTGAAGCAATCGCTTCAAAAGTTCCGGTGTAATATCCTCTTGCATCTACTTCATGATTAACTTCAATAATCATTAATTTGGTGAAATAAGCGGTCGCGTTCGTATCGGTTTTTCTCATCTCGATATCGGCAATACAGCCCGGATAAAGAAAGGGAATGGTAGTTTCACCCGAAGTAATGAAAACATCAGAAGCTTTACTTCCGGCGGTTCCTTTCTGTGAAGCATCAATATCCATAAAAGAGGCTGCTTTAATGGGAGCAACTCTTAAGGATGGCGTCGTAAACGTTCTTTCTGAAATTTCATACGCTCTTTTGGCAATATCTGAGGTATGATTTATTTTTGAACTTCCTGTTGTTAATTTTTCGTTTTTACTGCTGTTGTAGCCGTAGAATGTAGGATTTACGTGCTGGGCTTTCATTTTGATCTTCACATCATTTACACTGCTTCCGTACGTGAGTTTTACAGGTTTTTCCTGTGGAGGAAGTTTTCCGAAATGCAGCACTTCACCGTCATAAAAAAACTGTTCGCCATAAGCTTCCGCAATTCTTGCCAGATAATTGTAGTGGGTTTCTTCATACTGAGAGCTGTAAGAAACATTTCCGTGTTGTGCATCTACGCGAAAATCGAATTTCCCCTGCCCGAAACCTTCTTTAATCACCTCATTGGCAATGCTGTTCAGGCTGATTTCCTGTGCGCCGCCAAAACTCTGAATATGAGGAGCCGCATCCAGCAAAACCGTCGGACTGCATCCTGTAAGAACTATATTTCCGAGGCTTCCTTTTTCCTGACTGAAACCAACTTCCGTGATAACTCCTACAAAACTTCTTTCCGGACCGTCTTCGAGGTCTTTATATTTAAAAACTACGGTAATTCTTTTGCCTAAAAAATTCTGAGCCGCTTCCAGATTATGGTTTTCTGCGCGTCCTAAAGTATCGTGTGCTAATAAAAGACTGAATTCATGATGTCTTGTCGCACTTTGTTTTAACTGAAAGTGTTTAAAATGTTTTACTGCTTTTCCTTCAACAATAATATCCAGCTTTACCACACGGTTAATTCCCTGAATCTGACTTTCGGGAATTGCCTTTGCATTATGTATTTTCGAAGTCGGCTGCTGAGACCAGAACTTTTCATCCACTATAACAGGTTTATTCGGCTGTAAATTCTCATTCATCAGCATTGAAGATTCTCCTTTTGAAGAAGGCGTTTTGGGTATATTTTCATCCTTAAACATAGCCTGATATTTTGTGATTTGATGTGTTTTGTTTTAAATGCTAAAATTTATCCGACTTTACATCAAATAAATTTTTGTTATCAAATTTCAATGTAACTTCTATTTTTAAAGAATTCATTGAAAAAGATGAAATAATTCAGTGTAAAAAAGAAAAAACAGAATAGCTACTCTTTTGAGCCATGCTATTCTGTAACCAATTTTATTTTTACTAAGATGATTGTTGTGTTTTGAATTACTTAGCTCCCGGCCATAAACCTTCGTATTTGGAATTTCCGTAGTCGATGGTTTCTGCGCTGATGACAAAACTGATGAGCATACTGTTTTCATCCACTGCATCGAAATCCACCTCATGCTGGATTACATATCCGTTTTCCCAGCCCAGAGTAATTAAGGTTCCTTCTTCGTGGGATTTGTTGAATGTAATTTCGCCGGTTGTCGGTTTGTATTTCCCGTTAAGTAAGCTTTCCAAGATGTCGGATTTTTCTGTAGCTTCTACTGTAACCTTAATCAGTGCATTGGAAGGATCTGATGCTACTCTGCCTGAAACGTCCGTAGATCTCGAAACGCTGTAGTTCAGTTTTAATAATTTTTGTCCTTCGCCGCCGTTGAATTTTAAGATTCCTCTTGAATTTGCTGCCATGATTCGTAAATTTTAATCGTTAATATTTTGTGATTTGGTTGATTTGGTATTCCAAAGATAGGGCACCTTTTCTGAATCCAAAAGGAATTAAACAGTAATCTCAGTTTTTGTAGTAGTTCTACGACTTCGTGTAGTAATTCTACGATTAAAGAATTATATTTTAAATCAAAATACTATTAATCAATTATTTAAATACTTAAAACGCAATAAAAATCAAACAAATTTACACACTAAAAAGAGAAATATTAAGATTTAATTAAGATATTTTTACTATTTCTTAACGGTTAGAAATTGAAATTAAAACAAGAATTCCGATGAAAAAAAATTTTCACCGGAATTCTATAAACTAAACTGAGAATTGAATTATTTTTATTGATAGGAGTCGTGAAATTCTCTTTCTGCCCTGAATATTCTTATGCTGTCTGCTTTAATGGGCTGATTGTTAATGAAAATATCAAAACTGCTGTTGTCTTTTGCTACTTTAAAATCTAACTGAAAGTCTTTTCCTGCTTTTTCGAACTCACTGTTGAGCCTTTCCCAATTGAAATACGCTCTTCCGATAAACTGTTCGCCTTTTGCGGTTTCCCAGATAAAATTCAGTTCTTTCGGAACCGCTCTTTCTCTTGAAGGAATTTTATCGATCCATGAACGGAGAATAACTTCTTCTTCCGCATTGTAATAACTGATATTGGATTCAAATAGTTTAAAAGCCGGATTTTCTGAAGTAATCTGCGGTTTCCAATTGTATTTTTTTCTGTAGTCTTCCCATTCTTTAGATTCCGCATCCAAAAATCTGTTCTTTTTCATTTCTTCACGCGTTACGGAAAGTTTCGAGAAAAACTTCTGCTCAAGCTGCTGATCATCTTTTACGATTTCAGCCTGAAATTTTCCCAACTCAATCTGAACAGCCCGGAATCTGAGCCAAACAACCACCATTCCTTTCGGGGCAAAACCAAAAACCAACGTTGTAAAACTGTTGTAAGGATTTTCTGCGCTGCTGTATTTTTCATTCCTTCCCAGATTTTTATATTCCTCCAAAGGTTTATCGTAAAGAGAAGCTTCGCGCTGCGCATACGCACGCTGCATGTAGTCTTTGATTTTTTCCACCGAAAAATCTGCCTTCAGATGATAAAAAGTATCTTCGTATCTGGAAAAATAAGTCACATCTATTCCGATGGGAGTTCCTTGCTGTTCTGTCCAGCCTTTCCCTGAATTTCCCCACGTTCCCGACGAACTTCCATAAGGCAGACTTGCAGGAATGCCTTCCAGAGTGATAATTTTATCTTCCACTGGCGTTACAATCATATTGTTATTCGGACTGCTTATTTCTACGTTAAATTCCGGCAATTGTTCTTCTTTCATTTTCTGGCAACTTATATTCTGAAAGAGGGTTAAAAAAAATATTATTTTTATTGTTCTATCCATTCTGTATGTTTCTTTTGCGGTATTGTGCAGCCAATGCGCCTCTTCTTTTGGGGGCATTGTCGTTGGGTCGTGCATCCAGACCGATCTGGTTGGCTTTTACAGACCAGTGAAGATATTCGTTTCTTAATTTTTTAAGATCTTCTTCCTGAATGTGACCTAAATACGAAATCGCTTTGATATCCTGTTTGTATTTGGCAACTGAAGGTTTTTTTCCGGCTTTAAAATCTTCTACATAGTTATTTCTGAGCTGGTTACATGCGTTTGTGTAAGTAGAAAGCTGACTGTAAATTCCTGTTAAAAAAGAATCTGTTATTTTATGATTTTCGTTGATGAGATCTTCAAGATATTTCACTTCATGCTGTCTGGAATAATGAAACATCTGGTTTAGGGGAATTTTATCATACTTATTGGATAAGTTTCTGGTTCCCACCAAGCCATAATACATCGATATTTTATTCCACCACCGGTCGTAGTTCACATCTTTTTGCCTGAAAGATTTAATTTCCAGCTGCTCATCATGATACCACCCTTCCTCTACTACAATTTTTTTAAATGCTTCGCATTCTTTGTGGGTAAATACATTATTGTAGGGATCGTAAGAATCACAATATAAAACAGAAATTTCATCTCCTTCTCCGTAAGATCCGCCAATATCGGAATGAACTCCGGGAAGGGTAAACTCCAGTCCGTATAAACCTGTGCTGTCGATATTCGTTAGATCAAAATTATCTCTGTATTCGTCATCCGAAGCAAGCTGAAGCACAAAATTTACTTTTCCGCCTCCGATGGTGTCTAAACCAAGCTGTTTGGTATCATTATCAATCCCGAAACCTCCTCTGTGATTGAGTCCGTAAGAAGCAACGGTATCGTACAGTCCTGCAAAACGGAATTTTATTTCCTTCACATCCAGATCCTGCGCCAGAAGACAGGCTCCGAAATATCCGTGCCGCATGATGAACTGCGACTTGGAGCCATCTTTATCCTTTATTGTAACCGTTTCATTATTGATGAATTCGGGAGGAAAAACCTGTAACGTTTCCTTTCCCAAAGCATAAGAAATTATTCCCGGAGAGTTTGCAACGTGTATAAAATGTCTCGCCGCCGCAGCTCCCCTGCTGAAACCAAAGACATTTACGGTAAGAACCCCGATCGGTTTCGTGTTATTTTTAAGTTTATTTACGATGGCTTCAGCACCTTTTTTACAGCCTTTTGCCACTTTTGCCACCACTCCTGTATCTCCGGTTCCCTGTGCAACGCCTTTTAAAATGCTGTCGCTTTTTCTGTCCTCTGTTCCGATTCCCTCAATATACCATGAAACCTGATTCTGTGCATTCGGATCAATCGTATCATAACCACGGGCGACATTCGTGAACTCGTTGTTGTAACTGTCGTCTTTATCGCTGCTTGCTTCTTTAAAATCTCCGCCAAGCCGGGTATTGGTTTTGTTATTCTGGGTTCCGTCAAAAAAAAGATTCAGGCTTATATCAATGGTATTAACGGGTTTATCATCGGGATTAATGGTTTCTGCTTTGTTATAGCTTACACCCGTTCCGTTTCCTTTCTGTTCCACGGTTGCCGCACTGTTGTGACTGATGCCTTCTTTGGCAAAAGTTCTGGAATCTCCATCAAAACGGGTGACCGCTTTACCTTCTACAAAATATTCAATGCTCATTTTTTAGTGATTTTTAGATTTCTCGCCACTATTGTTCTGAACTTCTTTTTCTGCGTGATGTTCCACTTTTCCCTGACTGTTGACCTCAACGCCTTTAAGGCTGGTTAATTTATGTTCTTTTTCGCCATACACTTCCATATCACCTTTTACGTAATGACTCATTTTTCCGACAACATTCGTCATGAAGTCAGCTCCGGTGGAAAGATATTTCATGGAACCTACGCTTTCGGTATGGTTTGCCATGATGGTGTCGGATTTATTCATTCCGACATTGGTGCTCATATTTTCGCCGACGTTGATGTTCATGTTCCGGCAGTTGAACGTCATGGTTTCAGGAGCTGTAATGGTGATGTTGCTTCCGGTGGTGTCTAAATGAATTTTATTTCCCGATTTATCGGTAATGACGATGCTTTCATCCTCTGTAAAAATAATTCTGTGACCGCTTCTCGTCTGGATAGATTTTACTCTGTTATCCACTCCGCCGCCGAGACCGATTCCGCCATGGAACATTCCGCCCATCACAAAAGGTCGGTCGGGATGACTGTGAACGAAATTCACCATCACCTGATCTCCGACTTCGGGAATTGCGACATATCCTCTGTTTTGGTTCACCTGATCGGTTCCTCCCGCATCGGGACTCATCATTCTGATAAAATGCGTTGTATCATTGGTTTGCCAGTCGAATCTTACCTGAACTCTTCCCTGTCCTTCCGGATCTGTATTGGAAATTACGGTAGCAATCTGCGGTTCGGCTTTTGGAATTTTAAATTCGGGTTTAGGTAAAAATCCGGTGTCTGAAGCTATTCCTTCGAAGCTTCCTTTGTAATGACCGATGGTATCAATTTCATGAGTAACTTCCGTCACCATGATTCTCGTAAAATAATCGGATTCGTTGCTGTCTAATTTTCTCATCTGAACATCCACCACACAACCCGGATGCAAAAAAGGAACGGTTGTATTTCCTGAAAATGAAAATACGCTCACCGCTTCACTTCCCGCCGCACTTTTCTGAGAATATTCCACATCAAGATGAGTGGAAGCTTTAATGGGGGCAACCTGTAATGCAGGAGTTTTATATATTTTTTCGTTGTGAGAATATGCTGTTTTTGCCAAATCTCCCACATGCTGAACCGGCGTTTCACCCGAAGTCAGTTTTTCATGTTTACTGCTGTTGTAACCGTAAAACTGGGGTTTTGTGTGTACTGCTTTTAATTCAACCTTAATATCATTGGCGCTGCTTCCGTAGGTTAATTTGATCGGTTTGTTCTGAGGCGGAAGTTTTCCGAAATGCAAAACTTCGCCGTCATAGTAAAACTGTTCACCATAGGCTTCAGCCATTCTCGCCAGATAATTGTAGTGCGTTTCATCATACTGGCTGCTGTAGATAATCTGTGAATAATCGTTGGTATCCACTCTTACATCAAAACGGCCGGAATCGATCCCCTGTTTGATGACTTCGTTGGCAATAATTCCCATATTAACCGGTGAACTTCCTCCAAAACTCTGAATATGCGGCGCTCCGTCGAGTAAAATGGTCGGGCTGTACCCTGTTAACACAATATTTCCAAGGCTCATTTTTTCCTGACTGAAACCTACTCCTGTAATGACTCCGACAAAGGTTCTTTCGGGGCTGCTTTCAATATCTTTGTAGGAAATAACGGCTGTTAAACGTTTTCCGAGAAATTTATTGGCTTCTTCCAGGGTATGAGTCTGTCGGTCACCTAAAGCATCATGAGCCAATGTCACGCTGAATTGGTGATGGCGTTTTGTGCTTTGGGTGAGTTGAAAATGCTTGTAATATTTAATCACTTTTCCTTCGATCACGAGAGAAAGTTTTACCAGACGGTTGATTCCTGTGTGATGATTCTGAGAAATTCCGTCTGCATTCTGCGATGGGCGGAAGGAAGGATTCTGTAGTATATTTTGTGATTCTGTTTTCATATTTCCTGTGATTTGGTAGGTTAAACATGATCGCTTAGTGTTCGGTATTTTGTGTAATTCCTTCTTTTACGGATCTTGAAAGAATTTTAGTTTTTCTCAATAAAAAATCGGGCATCAGATCGGTAGGAAGATACAATGTGCTTTCTCCCTTTTTCTGAAGTTCATCGCTGATTCCGGGATTCCAGGAGAGGAGTTTGTCTACTTCCACATCCAGTTCATCGGCAATGATGTTGAGATTGAATCCTGCATTGATCTCGGTTTCTGCCAGTTGTGCATTGTTTTTTCCGCTTCCTCCTTTTACGAAGAAAACGGTGTTCATCCTTGAGGAATTATAGTTTGCCAGAACACTCTGCAATTCTCCGGTTGCGTAGCATGCATTCAGATATTTTTTAACATGATTGATGGTTTCTTCCGGCAAAAACTTATAAAAAACATGGTACTGAGTAGAGTTTGCAGCGGTCATGGCTTTGGCAATATTTCCTTCTCCACAGTTGTAAGCGGCAACTACGGTGATCCAGTTGTTATATTTTTTGTAGAGATTGGCTAAGGAAACTGTTGCCGTTTTTGTACTTTTGTAAAGATCCGTTCTGTTCTGTTCGGTTAATCCGTATTGATTTGCGTGAGCGGTCATAAACTGCCAAACTCCCACTGCTCCGGCTCCGGAAGCTATATTTCTGTTGAAATGGGATTCTATTAAGGCTAAATTTCTCAAATGTCTCGGCAAACCTTTCTGAACCAGAGAATATTCGATAAAATCTACAATTTCTCTGTTGGCATTAATGATACCTTTGTATTTCTTCACACTGCTTTCCGAAGTATCGGAAGCAGCAAGAAACTGTGCGTTCGTAAAATGAGAACACAACAATACCATTGCGGTTAGAAAAATATTTTTGAGATTTGGGTTCATTGTTTTTATGCTTTTGTGAAAAGTTTTTTAAACAGATTCACTATTTTCTTACTCTACTTTCCAGCTCAGTTTTTCTTCTTCGGAATTCCAGTTGACATGAATGGTCTGTCCGGCTTTTACTTCTTCTCTTACGATCATTTTCGAGATCGGTCTTGACAATTGAGAACGTATCACTCCTGAGATTTGTCTTGCTCCGTATTTGCTGCTGAATCCGCCCAATGCAAGATTTTTCACGGCTTCATCGGAGATTTCCAGACTCATTCCCAGTCGCGCTAAAGAGTTGTGCAGTGATTTTAACTGAATATTAAAAATTCTCTCGGCGATGGATTCTGTAATTGGCGCAAAAGGAATAATTTCTGTAATTCTTGCTAAAAATTCGGGTCTGAAACGTCCGGAATTCGACATAATCTGCATTAGTGATTTTGATTCCGGGATTTTTCCTTCTTCAAACTGTTTTACGATTTCTTCGCTTCCGATATTTGAAGTAAATAAAATCAGCGCATTGCTGAAATCGCCTTCTTTTCCAAGTTTATCATGAACTTTTCCTTCGTCCATGATCTGTAAAAAGACATCAAAAACCGAATGATGGGCTTTTTCAATTTCATCAAATAACACCACAGTGTAAGGTTGCTGTCTTATTTTGTTTACGAGCATTCCTCCCTCTTCGTAACCGACGTATCCGGGAGGCGCGCCATACAAGAGAGCGGCTGAATGTTCTTCTTTAAATTCAGACATATCAAAACGAACCATTGCCTTTTCGTCGTTGAAAAGGAGTTCTGCCATCGATTTTGCCAATTCGGTCTTTCCTGTTCCGGTGGGTCCCAAAAGGAAGAATGATCCAATGGGCTGTCCCGGTTTATTGAGTCCGCTTCGGTTTTCAACAATTGCATCGGAAAGGATTTTTAAAGCATGATCCTGCCCTACAACGCGGTTCATTAAAAGCGATTCCATATTCAGAAGCTTTTCTTTTTCCTGCGCCTGAATTTTCCCGATCGGGATGTTTGTTTTTGCCGCCATTACTGCCGCCAGTTCCAGACGGTCTACTTTTTCTCTTTTCTTTGAGGCGTGCTGCAAAAGTTCGGTGTAGCTGTCTTCAATAATTTTCTGAATCTGTTCCACCGGCATGGAATTATCGATTTGCGGCTGCTCACTTAAAGATCCCCACAAAATCGGACTTATTTTGTCTCTCAGCAGATTGTAATTCCAGATCAGTTCATCTGCTTTGTCTTTTTCATCGAAATAATCTTCGTTCTGAAGCTTTTCGTAGGTTAATTTCCAGCTTTCCAGTTCTTTCTCTGAAAGTTCGTCGAGCATTTTAATCGCCGCCATGGTTCTGTCTAAGAGATCGATGGCTGCATCGGGAAGTTTTTTCCCTTTAGCATATCTTTTTGCCAGACGGACACATTCGGGAAGAGCGGTTTTCTCTACTTCAATTCCGTGGTGTTTTTTGTAACCTTCGAGTAAAACGTCGATCATTTTAACACAGGTTTTTTCGTCCGGCTCATTTACCGTTAACACTTCGAATCGTCGGTTGAAAGCCTGTTCCGGCTCGATAATTTTTCTGTATTCTTCCTGAGTGGTGGCTCCGATGACGGTAATTTCACCTCTTGCCAATTCAGGTTTAAGCAGGTTTGCAACGTTTCCAATGCTTCCTTTGGGATCTAAAAGGGTATGAATTTCATCAATAAAAAGAATGGCTTTTTCAATCTTTTTACATTCGTTGATGACTTTTTTCAGACGGTCTTCAATTTCCCCTTTGTAAGAGGTTCCTGCCAGTAATGCTCCGGTGTCTAATTCCAGCAAAGTTCCGTTTTTAAGCATCTCAGGAACGTTTCCTTTGGTGATTTCAATGGCAAAACCTTCTACCAAAGCGGTTTTCCCAACTCCGGGTTCTCCGATAATAATGACGTTGGGTTTGCTTCTCCGGCAGAGAATTTCGACCAGCATTCTGAGTTCTTTGTCTCTTCCGATGATGTTTTCAAGCTCTCCTTTTCTCGCCTGAGCTGTTCTGTCTGTGCAATAGCTTTTTATGGAAGGAAAAGACGGGTCTGAATAGTCTGAACCGTTTGAAAATATGGAAGAAAATTCTCCGTTTTCCGAACTTTCGTAAGGTGTATCTTTTCTGTACAGATTGAAAATTTCATGTTCTCTGAGAGGAAGAGATTTGAGCTGCTGCAAGGTAAAAGCGACCTGAGGTTTTACAATTGCCGTTAGAATGCAGATCGGGGTAATTTCATCCAGACCTAATTTCAGACGGATATCATCTGCTTCTTCCACAATACGATCTACGGTTTCATCTTCTCCGGCTTCGTTGGGAAGATGGGTGGTTTTAGGATAATCTTCAATGCGCACATCTGCCCATTCGTAAAAATATCCGGGATCTTTGTCGATGCTTTTAAGGAATTCGTTCAGTCCGATGTCTTTGTGCATGAGTGCCTGCAAAATGTGCGGCGCTCCATAGGTTGCATTGTAATTTTCCTTCGCGATGGATTGTGCTATATGAAATAGCTGCTTTACAGTCTCATTGGTAACTAATACTCCCATTGTACTATTCAGATTAATATTTGGTGTGTGGTGATTGGTGTTCTTCGGGTTTGGATTTTCCTTATTTTTAACTGGAGTGAATCTATAACCGTCTGAATTTTTATTGTTTACTAAGTTAACTGTTTTTTCTTAAAAACGGAAAATTATGTCTTAATAATGTGATTTAGAATGATTATTTTAACAAAATTTAATTAAAAATGGTAAAAAAAGACCGCCTTGCACGACAGTCTTTTGTATGAATACGATGAAATGAATATTTTAGCTTGATGGCCAAAGACCTTCGTATTTGGAGTTTCCGTAGTCGATGGTTTCTGCACTTACCACGAAACTGATGAGCATACTGTTTTCGTCTACCGCATCGAACTCAACTTCGTGCTGAATAACGTATCCGTTGTTCCATGAAAGTGTGATTAATGTGCCTTCTTCATGAGATTTATTGAAGGTGATTTCTCCTGTTGTCGGTTTATATTTTCCGTTCAGTAAACTTTCCAGAATGTCTGATTTTTCAGTTGCTTCTACGGTTACTTTGATGAGCGCATTGGAAGGATCTGAAGCTACTCTACCGGAAACATCCGTAGATCTTGAAACGCTGTAGTTCAGTTTCAGTAATTTTTGCCCTTCTCCGCCATTGAATTTTAAGATTCCTCTTGAATTTGCTGCCATGATAGGTAAATTTTAATCGTTAATAATATTTTGTGATTTGGTGATTGTGTAACAAAGGTAGCACGGCAATTTTTTTTCTGAAAGTTTTTAAACAGCAATTTTAAAATTTGTCGTAATTCTACGATTTGATGTCGTAATTCTACGATTGTAGATTTAATAAAATCTTAACAATTCTTTACTGTAAAATGTTTACGAAAATTCTTTTAACACAAAAAGACTCGTATTTTTTACACCAAACTGAGAAATAGTATATTTGATTTCGATCTCTTTCACTAATCCCGATTCAGTAAACAGCACATATTTTCCTTTGAAATCTTTATCATTTTCCAATGGATTTATTCTTTGCTGAAGAATAATTTCCCGGTCATAATCCGCATTTTCCACCTGTTGCAAAAGCTGAACTTCTGTATGCTCTTCTCCAATTGACTGAGCCAAGTAAGATTTTCCGTTTCTAAAGCTGTTTCTTAGGTCGGCAAAATAATTTTTGATGAAAATATCGTCCTTCATTCTGCTGTGGAAAAGTGAAGGATTGAGAACAATCCGTTCAAATTCATCAAGATATATTTTGGCGTATTTATCGGGGAAAAGATCTTCTAAACGTTCTTTTATTTTAGTGAAATTATCCAATGTTTCTTTTGGTAAAGCTATCAGTACAATTCTGCCTTTATCATCGGTTTTTACCTCAACAGGATTCAGCGAACGGATGGATTCTGAAGCGAGATCTGCCATCATACTTCCCGATTTTTCCGAAAAATTATTTTTGAAGAGGTGAAAAATATGAACACTGTCTTCTTTCCGAATCCATTTTACTGAAACGGTGTAAGAGAGTGCGTTCTTTTTTTCTTCAAGCACATTTTCTTCGGTTTCCCGGCTTTCGACAGTATAAATTTTAGCCAAATTTTCAGGATGGAAAGGGATTTCGGGATTTAATTTAGGATCTTTAAAATCGGCATCGTTACGGCTGTTGTATTCCTTTATTTTATGAATATCAGGAATAAGAAGTTTTTTCCGCGGAACAAGGTCATCATCTATAAAATCTTCTCTTGCACAATGGGTATTGTGAAATTCTTTAAGGTATTTTGGATTTTCGAGATTAATTTCTTCAGCTATACTTTCCAGCGTTTCACCGGAAAGGATAAAATGAACGGTCATATATTTTGTTTTTTGGCTAAAACTAAGTTAGAGGAAAAATTTTAGTCAGCAAAATAGTTTTGCCGTTTTGATTATCCTGTTAATTTAACGTAAAGTTCACAAGTTTTTTTAATGCGAATCACTTTTTTAAGTTTGCAAAGGCGTTCTACTCAGCCAAAAATGCAACCTTTTTTAAAACCATTTTAAATTTAACTAACAAAAAAACAGCGCCCGAAAATGGATGCTGTTTCTATTTCAATCATTAATTTTTGATTATTTCTGTCTTGTAAATTCCAGATATTTGTCGCCGCATTGCGTGAAGTGTTCGAATTCGTTCATTGCGTTTCCGTAATTCTGGATCACAATTTTGTCACCTTCATAGACACCGCCAATTTCTCCCATCATAATGTTGGTGATTGCTCCTGTTTTTTCGTCGGTTTCTGCAGAGACATTTCCGGCAGCAATCACTTTTGTTTTATCTAAAATTTTAAATGTTGGATTGCCGTCGGTATTTTTAAATTCTATTGAAAATCTTGCACCTTCACAGGTTGTTGCGATAAATTTCCCTTCAACAGAAGTTTTGGAGACGGTCTTTTTTGTATCTTTTTCTTCCTGACTTTCTGTTTGTTCATCAGATTGTGCAGCATCTTTTTTCTCAACAGGAACTGCCGTTTTTTCAACAGGCTGAGAAACGGACATTGAGTCTGCTGTTGCCGTTTTGTTCTTTGTTTCATTTTTGGAGCAGGAAATGGTAAAAAGTCCTATCAGTAAACAAATTCCAATGATTTTTTTTGTAATCATAAGGTATACTTTTGACGTATTTATTAGATCAAAAATACCATAAATTTTAATCCGAAAATATTTTTATTTTAATTTAATTCAAAAATCCGATCTTTTAAAACAAAAAGGAAGTCATGGGTACATAACTTCCTTTATTTTTATTAATTTTATTATTAATGAGCAGATGTTATCCTGCTTTTATGCACATATCCTTTAGTGCCCTGTCTGGTTTTTACAAGATACCAGTCTCCGGAATTATCCAGAACCTCAACATTTTCACCTGAATTTATTTTTTGTAAAACCTGTGAAGATGTATTTTTTTCTTTCCGTAGATTCGTATAACCATCCGGATCCTGAATAAGGTACTGCTTCCCATTTTCCGAAACTTTTTCTACCCTGCATTTTTTGCTTCTTTCATTTTCTTCCGGAATAGAATTTAATCTGTCTGACCAGCCGGATTTTGTAATATCAATATTCTGAGAAACATCACAAATGTACTTTACAGCATTTTCTGAAACATCAGACATGGTTTTATAAATCGTATTTCTCAAAATCCATGTATTATTTTCGGGAATAATATTAAATTCCTTTTCATAAAAGCCACGATCGGGAAAGTAAGTTTTCACTGTAAAACCTTTACTGTTGGCGATCGGTGTAATATCTCTGATGATATTTCCTCCGTCTTCAGAAAAATTCGTTGTCTCCAAATTCAGATCATAGCTTCCTGCCTTATTTCCTAAAAAAACAAATAAATCTTCGCCCTGATAAGCTGTACTGCTTACTAATTTATCCGGAATTCCATCTTTGTTTACGTCGAAAGTTTTTATGAAATAATTTTTGTTATTTTCATAGGTTTCAAACGATCCCCGCTTTTTTTCAGAAGAGATATTGGCAGATAAAAAACTATTGGCAAGCTGCTGTTTTTCTTTATTTAAATTTGAAATAAAATCCGAATCTTTTTTAAATCCTGATCCGCTATCAAATAAAAACGACAAAACAGACTTTGCATCATTATCTGAAAGAGAATTGATAAGATTATATCTTTTATTTTCTTTAATATACTTTACGGCACTATTCTGAAAATATGCAACTGCATCAGCCTGCCAAATACCTCCTTTTGATATATCAATGATCTGGCTTTCGTATTTATTGTATTTTGGCTGTTTAATAAGCGAGAACAAATAGTCAATATATTTATTGGCATTATTATAAAGTGGTTCTGCAGTATCTTTTTCATCATCCCATCCAAAAGTATTTTTAAAACTTGTAAAATCTTTAGGAAAACTGTTCAGAAAAGCTGATTCTTCTTTATTTTCGAGTGACGTTGTAAGGGTGGTAACTTTTTCACTAATATCTTTATTAGCATTTTCCTGAGACGGACTTTTGCACGAAAATAATACGGCAAATGACATCAATAAATAAAATCTATTCATACGCTTGTGAAATAATAATTTTAGCATCTTTTATGCCAATTTCTTCTACATAGTCAAATATTTCCTTTAATTTTACTTTACTACCTCCCACAAAGTCTTTGGATTTGGTAGAACCCGGCAATAAGCACCCTTCGGTGTCATCCGCTGTATTTCCGGAATGTATTAAAATTGCTCTTGATTTTGATACTACATCGTTATATAATTTTAACCCTTTTTTTATTTTCGTTCCGGCATGCCACTCCAAATTGTATGTACCGACGGGAACTCTTTGTTCGATTCCCGAAACGGTAGTATCGGGACCTTTTTCTTCAAGAATATAACCTTTAATTTCCGAATTATCAATTGTAAATTCTCCGATTGTAGATTTGTCCGTCTGCCATTTTCTGGTTAATCTAATCGTTACAGAAGTACTTCCTGAAGATGCAGCCGTTTTTTTCTGGTCTTTATTTACACAATCCTGAGGATACTTAAAAATATTCTTTAAAGTTAATACATAATTTCTTCTTTCATGCAGTCCGTTAGAACCTCCATTTACTAAATAACTTATTAAATCTACTTTATCGTCATCTGCAATTAATCCTAAATTTACGGTACCATATTTTCCGCTTGTTTTTCCGTCTGTGTAAGTAATTGTTTCTTTAGGATAATCCGGATTCTGAATCTTTACGTATGCAGGAGGATCGGCAGGTCCTTTCCATCTTTTTCCTACTCCTAAAACTTTTCCCTGCTTCCAGTACCAACCGGCAGAATCACAGGCATTGGAAAGATTGTTTGCAATCTTCTCATAGTCCTTTACACAATCAATTCCGCTGTATGCTTTGTAGATTTTATAATTACTCTCCCAGGTTAATTGCATTAAGCCTCTTCCAAAATAAGGTTTATAATCTTTTTTAGTAGCATACTCTAAAGTTGTTCTTAACCGGTCTGTCTCATGATAAACCTGCGCCAGAAAATGAAGCTTTCTTAAACATGTATTAATCTGATATTTTGTAAAAAGGCTATTCAACTGAGTTCTTAATTTTTCAATCGTCTTATCTTCTTCAGGCAATTCACAATTACTGGCACCGAAAAGTGCATACCCGCTGTCTTTTTTAACTCTTGGCTCACTATCTCTAAGTCCTTTAATAATTTTTTCAAATTCTTCAGCGGTAAAATCCCTGTTGCAAAAACACTTTCCTTTTTTATCTGAAGCCTGTTTTTCCGTATGATCTACCACACTCGTTGTTTTACCTTCCGGTTTGGGAGCCGTGGGTTTTTTATCAGGTTTTACCGTTCCTCTGGATTCTGCCCAGTCCCAAAGTTCATTCCACGCACTTCTTACGGTTTCTGTGAAGGAATCAAATACTCCGCTGGTTTCTTTTTTAGAATCTGGTTTTGAAGCGGCGGGTGAACCGGTGGCTTTTGGCGTGGATTTCGGAGCCTGAGACGGCTGAACAGGCGGTTTGTATTCAGGATTTTTCATCACTCTATTTTCACTTGCGTGTTTTCTGTCTCTGTAATATTCTACTGTTACATAGAATTCCAGTTCTTTGGGATCTCTTTCCCCTTGTGAAGCTTTCTGCATCAAAGCTTTAGTAAGTATGAATTCTGCGGTTGCCGTTCCGGTTCTGGTTACAACCGCTTCTTTGCTGTCTACAAATTTATTCTTAGAATTATGTCCTTCTCCGGCTGCATCATCTTCCCAAAGCGTGAAGAGCAGTTTTTTACCTGCAAGATTTACGCACTGCGCGCTGGCTATAAGCTTTTCCTGATAACTGAAAACGGTTCCCGTAGAATCGTCTGCATAGCGCAGTTCCACTTTATTGATCTTTGGAATTTCTCCTGGTTGCGGAGTAATATCAATGGTGGTACTCCCTTTTCCTTCAGGACTATGAAGATAAGCTTCCAGACGATAGGTATTTTTGGCTGCAACTTCTCCAAAGGTAAAACTTCCGTCCCCCACTTTTTTGATGTTTGTTGTGGTAAAACTTCCGTCGGGACGTTTTTTAAAAAGCTCCCAGGTAACCACAGCAGGATTTCTTTCTCCTGAAGGTGTAGCAGGATACCAGTCCGTAACCATATAAGTTGTTTTTTCGCCAACTACAGGATTTGGATTTCCTGAGATCTTTGAAACTCCTTGTTTAGACATAGAATGTTTTTTGGAATTAATTAATAGGCATCAATTTCATTTTCAAGAACGGTTTCTTTAAAATCCTGCATTTTCACTAAAGGATTGATGTGCTGAACGGTTTTGTTATCCGCATTTTTCACATTCTGCTTGCTCATTTCTCCCCGCTGTCCGTGATCTTTGATGGTAATTTTACCTCCGATTACACATTGCAGTTCAGAAAATTCGGTGACGATCTTTTTACCCATGATGGTTACTTTGTCGTATGTTTTCTGCCATTTTCCGGCAGGTGCATAAGAACATGGCAGATAACCTCCTGAAGTAGGTTTCAGTTTACATTTTCCGAAACTGGGACCGGATGGATTAAACTGAAGATCGTCTTCGGTAACGCCAAGAAAATCTGCATTACCATCGGAATCGTTCCAAAAATGTTTCTGATGGGAGGTAACTTTGTACTGCGGGAACTGATCACCCTGATTACACTGGGCTTTGCCTTTGCGGACAACAAAATATTTGCCGTCATGAGGTGATGATTGCTGTGACATATTTACGTGATTTGGGTAATCCAAAGATAAAAAATTTACATTAAAAAATAAAAAAAGCAGAAAAATATTTTCCGCTTTTCTGTTTATAAAGAATTAATGTTGAGTATATTCCGGTTCTTCAACGGGCATCATGGTCGGCATGAAATATTCATTCAGCCAGTAGAAAGTCTGTCCGTTCTGCTCGATTTTCACCGCAGGATCATTTCTGTGAGACAACATTCTGTCGGCTAAATCTTTGTAATGTTTAAAATAGTTTTTTACCGTTTCATTGGTCACAATTTTAGATTTTTTCCAGCCTTTCAGCATGTATTTCGACATCAGTTCTTCATCAGAATTATCAAAACCTGTGCTGATTCCCACGGAGTAAGACATCGGCTGTTTGTAAAGATCACTTTTGTCTAAAAATTTCAGAGTAGGGTTGTATTTTTTAAGCAGTTTCACATACTCGTTAATCGCTCTAGACTGGCTAAAATCTGATCGTTCCGCTCCTGTATTCTGATAAACTTCGGTGTAGAAAAGTTTTAAATTGTCAAATTCTTTCTCGGAAATTAAAATTCCTTTCTCTAATCCCGGTTTGTAATCTTTCAGTTCTTTCGGAATGTAGCCTTTCACCAGAAACGGATTTCCGTAATTGATAAGCTGTGCAGCAATTCCTGCCGGAACGGGATTGGTAAGTCCCGGATAAAGATATTTGTATTTTACATCTACATCCGTTCTTCCTGCTCCTACTGATGAATGGAAATAATCGTTTAAAGATTTATCCAAAGTCGTATTATCGAGAGTAACCTGTGCAATCAGGCTGTCGACAGATTTTTTAAGATAACCCGGCTTCGCGATATCTCCTTTTTTAGGAAAAATCACAAATCCCTGTGCCATACTTTGCTTCGGATAATCGAGTGAGAAAAAGCCTTCATCTCCTTCAATAAGACTGAAATTATTTTTCGTTAAAACATCATTCTGATTAATAATTTTCTGTTTCTTCAGTTCAGCAATATTTTTTGCGGTATTGGTTACCACATTTTCTGCCATCAAAACAAAATCATTGTAGGTATCGGATGATCTCGCGCTGGTCTGGAACATGATCAGTCTCGCCTGAGCCTGCGTTAGAGAATTGATGACTCCGTACATATTTCCGCCCTGACTGGACGATGTTCCCACCGTTATGACAATATTGGTTTCATCCGGAACGTTAGACAAAAGGTTTCCGGCTGCCATCAAACCTTCATTTACCGGTTGATAACCACTGTTGCTTACACAATTCATCTCATTGCTTTTCTGATCGATGAAGGTGGTGATTTTGCTGTAATCTGTGCTTAAATTTGAAACCGCAACATTGTCTCCACAGGAATTATTTTTGTACAAAACAACTCCGTATTTTACCTGATTAAAGTAAGATGGTTTCTCGAATCTCAACTGTAAATCCTGTAATAAAGATTTCACAATCGGAGCATAAGGTGCATTCGGAGCACTGATATCTAAAGCAAATACGATATTTATTTTTTTATTTTTTTCTGTAATTTCCCGATAACGGTCGAAATAAATCGGCTCTCCCAATACATTGAAAACGTAATTTTTACTGTAATCTAAAATATTGGTAAAATACTTTGTTTTAGAATCCGGAGTGAGCGGTTCATTTAAGGGTAATGTTACAGGAAAAATATTTTCAAGCGGCGTTCTTTTGTTTACGTCTGTCAACAAAACAGCAGTCCTGTTTTCGGTATCGTTTCCTCCCGGAGAACCTTCATGAATTCCCAGCGTTGTTTCTGTAATTCCTGTGGTATTTTTCATTTTTACGGCAGAACGTTCTCCCCATGTAGAAACCACATTGGAACTTACCCATCCGTACAGACTTGTACCGATGCTGTCGATATCAATGTTTGGTTTTTTACCCACCAGAAATCTTTTGTTGTTTTCTGCCTGTTTGTAGACGTATACGATCTGTCCGTTCGGAATTTTCACATCTGCCTGTTCAATAAGACTTGGCGAATTAAAAACCATAATAGAATCGTTCTTGTAATATCTTTCTGAGT
This sequence comes from Chryseobacterium urinae, assembly GCF_030518295.1. Taxonomy (NCBI): domain Bacteria; kingdom Pseudomonadati; phylum Bacteroidota; class Flavobacteriia; order Flavobacteriales; family Weeksellaceae; genus Chryseobacterium; species Chryseobacterium urinae. The sequence goes on from NZ_JAULSJ010000016.1 coordinate 82,954, forward strand.
TTTTGATGACCTCACTGTTGCTCGGAACAATGGCCACTCTTACCGGAAAGCCTGTCTTTTCGCTTTTTAAGGAATTGCTCCATAAAAGAAGATCAGATTCAGGAATCCAGCCATAGGTTTTAATCTGTTTGGAAGATACTTTTTTCATGAGCGCATCCGGAATGTATTCTGCTACTTTTACCATTCCGTCGCGATTTTTTAACACCATTAAAGGCTCTAAAAATTTAACTTCCTTATAGGATTTTTCATCGCTTTTATCAAGATATGCGGTATTTCTGGATCTGTCGGATATGGCAATCCACGGAACTGATTTTTTAGGAAAACCGTTGACGACCGGTGAATTATCAACCTGTCCGTAATGGGTGGGTTCGGGAGTTCTTTTCGACGGCAGTTTTACCTGACAGCTTATTAGTACTACTGAAACTCCGATATAATATGCTGCTAGAGGAAGTTTATTTTTCATCCTGATTTATTTAATGATTGGTGTGTTGGTTCAAGAAAATTTCTGAACGGAAAATTATTTACTTTGGTTAATATCAACTTTGGTTACACAGTTCTGCGCATCATCGAAGTTTACCTTTACGGTCTGAATGACCATATTTTTATCAAACTGAAGACCTGCACAGTACATATAAAAGTTATTGACTTTGCTGTCACTTACCTTTACCACGGTATTTTCATTGTTGCACAGATAGGTTCTCAGTAAATAATTGTAATGCATATTAAAGCTGTTTCCGTTGGCGATCTGCTGAAGATGATATTTAAAATCGTTATCAATTTTAGCATAGGCGTCTTCTACACTTACCTCTTCTTCAAGCGCATCATAAGCGGGAAGAATTTTAATCTGATGAAGAATCGGCTCTGCACTTTCGTCGGTGTAAAGTGTTACGACATAATCTCCCGGTTTTTTGTAGGAATAGATTGCCATTTTATCTTTAGAATCGATATTTCCGGTTTCCCCGAACTTCCAGGTAAACTGTTTGGCATCGGAAATCGCGCGGAACTGTACGTTTTCAAACTGCATTGCCTGAGTCTGCGCGTCGATTAAAGTTCTTGTTTTTGCAGAATCTACAGGCTTCGGAATTGATCTCGCGGAAACCATTACAGGAAAAGATTTGGAATATTTGTTATCAATAATCAACGTTACCTGATAATATCCCGGTCTGTTGTAAAAGTGGAAGCCGCTGTTTTTATCGCTTGAAGTTCCGTCTCCGAAGATCCATTTTTTGGTTTTCGCAAACTGGGTTTTGTCTTCAAACAAAAGGGTGTCTCCTACTTTCAGGGAAGAGGGATAAACAACTCCTACAATATCATCTGCGGAGTGTATTACCTTTTTCTGCAGCCACAATGCAACCAGTGCTGCAATGAGCAGCGTCGCAATAACACCGATGATAATGTTTTTTTTGTTTTTTTGAAAATAATTCATAGTTAATGATTGTGTGATGGATGTGTTTTATTTGGTGTGTTGTTATGAAAAGATAAAATTTATTGAGTTCTTGCTTTTAAAGCGGTTTCCCTCTGAAAAAGCTGACTTTTCTTTTCTTTAAAGCCAATGGAGCATTCTTCAAATTGTTTTTCGAAGCTTTTAATGTTTTCTGTTTTGCTGGAAATTAATTTTTTATCGTTGAAATACATTTTGTAGAATTTCGCAATCTGCGGATATGCATCTTTTCTGATGTCTGAAATATTATCTCCGTTCTGGAAGTAATTGGCAACGTCGTTAATTCCGTACATGATATTGCTTTCCACGAAAGGCTGCGGCGATTCGTCTGTCAGCTTATTAATCATAGAAAAGGTACTGTCTAAAGTTTTGTAAGAAAATTTCTGCTTCTGATCAAATTTTGCCTTTTCTTCAAGATTCTGTACCGAGATCATGTCTTCGTCTGAAAACGGAGATTCAAAACCTTTTAAAAAGATAATTCCCAGAAAAATAAGTGCTGCAAAAAGCATTACAATTAAATATAAAAACTGGTAATGCCTTTCTTTTTTAGATAGTGTGATTTGTCCCTGCATAATTTTAGTTTTTATCTTCTTCGTCGGCTTCCCGAAAATTTTCTTGTAGGATCTACCCTGAGTTCGTGGTTTACAATGCCTACTTTACCGCGGCATTCGCTGAGATCCCGTAAAGCATTCTGCTCTTTATAGGAAACGTTCACGATCTGATTTTTCAGGGCAAGCATTGGCTCAATCTGCTTCATGAGAATGGAATAATGCTTAAAATTATTGGCACTGTCTTTTCCCATGATGTTTTTGGCATCTCTTACGTTATCCATGATGTAGTTGCGGAGGAAAATATCGTTATCCACTTTATTGATGTCGAGCTGATCCATACGATAGAGGATGCTGTCTACATGAATTCTGAGAAGGTCGCTTCTGGTGAGCAGTTCGCGGTAGTCATCCGCCTGTTTTTTGATTCCTTCCCGCTGGATATCATAGCTTTTAAAAAAGAAAAAGACACAGATGAAGGATACACCTGATAAGACAATGAATGATAGAACAAATTTCCAAATGCCTACCCTAACGTCTGCTTTGTTTAGTTTTTTCTCCCTGATCGAAGACATATTTTGTGATTTGGTTTGGTTCTGTGAAATTATAAAAAAATAATTTATGCACAAAATTTAAGTTTTTACATTAAATAATTCTATTTTTCGAATTAAATTAAGATTAATTTTCACTTTCAGCATATTTTCCTAATTTAGTGATCTGAATTTTAATTATCATCCACCAAATCGATATTAAAAGTGAGCAAAATATTAACCAATACTGTGCGATTTTCTATTGCCGACAGTGATTTTTATTTTAAAAAAATAATGATCAAGACGCTGACGGAAAATCCGTTCTACATGCTGCTGAACGACTGCAACAACGGGCATGAACTGATCAGCAGGAATTACAGAAGGCAGGAAGATGTATTTATTGTAGAGCTTTTTATGCCTGTTCTCAGCGGGCTGGAAGCCATTAAATACATCCGGAAAAGCGATTCTGAAACCCCGATTATTACGTATTCCGGAACTTATCAGGAAGATATGGCGGAAATTCTTTCTAAAATTCCCAATACTTTTTACTGCCAGAAAAAAAGTACGATTATTAAAGAAATTATCAAAGGAAAAATAACCTCAGACAGCTTCGATTATGAAGCGTACACAAAACAGTGGGAACAACAGCCTTTGGCGGTAATGGATTATATGAACCGCCAGAAAAAAAGCCAGGAAGAGCTTTCTCCTACCGAAATTCAACTGATGAAATTCTGCTATGAAGGCTTCAGTAACAAGGAGATAGGAGAAAAACTGAATCTCAGCACAAGAACAATTGATACGTACATCAACCGTCTTACAGAAAAGCTCGGATTAAAGACAAAACTTCACCTCATCCGCTTCTGTGTGGAGAATGGTTACTACAATTCCAGTATGTAATGGTGACTTAATATAATATGCTTACAGAATAAATACTAAGTTCTCAACCTCTTATCAAAAAATATTTTACCACTAATTTGCTAATATTCAATTTTTTTAACTAAATTTGCACACCTAAAATTTAAAATTAAAATAAGGAAATGACAAAGGCAGAATTGGTAAACACCATCTCAAATAAGTTGGGAACCGAAAAGAATGAAACACAGAAAGTTGTAGAGGCATTTATGCAAGAAATCAGGACTTCTATGTATAATGGAGATAACGTTTATCTAAGAGGTTTTGGATCTTTTATCATTAAAACAAGAGCAGCAAAAACAGGAAGAAACATCTCTAAAAACACTGCCATTGAAATCCCTGCTCATAACATTCCTGCTTTCAAACCATCAAAATCTTTTGTGGAGAAAGTAAAAACGAAAGTTACAGTAAAATAAGAAATTAACTGAATATTAACTAGTTACTAAAAAATTATAATTATGCCAAGCGGAAAGAAAAGAAAAAGACACAAGGTTGCAACTCATAAGAGAAAGAAAAGAAGAAGAGCGAACAGACATAAGAAGAAATAATCTCTTTTTCTCGGGATTTACAATATAAAGATATAGTTGGTGATTTTAAATTTTAAAGCCTCACCGACTATATTTTGTTTTGCAACTATAAGATGTCTAAGGAAAAGAACGTTTTATATTTTATCAAAAAAAATATCATTCATTCAATTGTTATGCTTAACTTAAGGTTAAAATTTATTTGATGAAAAAAACACTCTTTTCCTACAATCTTAACAATTTTATCTTACAACAAAATGAAGAAAGAACTAATAGTTTCGCATGAGGATGATCTTACAAAGATTGCACTGCTGGAAGACGGAAGACTATGTGAACTTCATGAGCAAGAGGACAAAAGCGATTTTATAGTTGGAGATTTGTTTGTTGGGAAAGTAAAAAAACTGGCACCAAACCTTAATGCAGCTTTCGTAAACATAGGATACGAAAAGGATGCCTTTTTGCATTATCAGGATCTGGGACCGCAATATCTCACGTACAGAAAATTTTTACGGGATACGATTTCCAAGAAACAAAATACTTCAAGCTTAAAAAATTTCGAGATACAGCCCGAAATAGACAAAAACGGAACGGTAGACAAGGTAATCGCGAAAGACGATCTTGTGCTGCTGCAGATTACCAAAGAACCGATCTCTACCAAAGGACCGAGAATTTCCACTCAGGTTTCTTTAACAGGGAGATTTCTGGTACTCATCCCTTTCGATAACAAGGTTTCAATTTCCAAGAAAGTAAAAAGTTCCGAAGAAAAAGAGAGACTGAGAACGTTAATCGAAAGCATCAAGCCTGAAGGATTCGGGGTTATTATAAGAACCGTAGCCGAAGGTAAAAAAGTTGCAGACCTGCACAATGACATGAATCAGTTGATTCAGAAGTGGGAAACAACCTTCAAAAATATACAGAAGAATAAAGTTCCGTCCAGAGTTTTAAGCGAAGACGATAAAGCTTCAGCTATTTTAAGAGACAACTTCAACCAAGATTTCGTGAGCATTACCTGCGACGACGAACAGATGGTGGAAGAGATGAAAAACTATCTGGAAGTTATCGCTCCGGAAAGGAAAAACATTGTCCATTTTTACGATTCCCATATTCCTCTTCTGGAATATTACAATGTTGAAAAACAGCTCAAACAAAGCTTTGGAAAACACGTCAATATCCCAAGCTCAAAAGGCGCTTATCTGGTGATAGAGCACACAGAAGCACTTCACGTAGTCGACGTAAACTCCGGAAACAACATCACAACCGGAACTGCCGTAAATAAAGAACACGCCTTAAAGGTGAATAAAATGGCAGCAACCGAGATCGCAAGACAACTGCGTCTCCGTGATATGGGTGGAATTATTGTGATCGATTTTATCGACATGCCAAACCCCGAACACAGAAGAGATCTGTACGAACATCTGAAGGAAGAGATGAAGCGTGATAAAGCCCGCCATAAAATTCTTCCGCCTAGTAAATTCGGGCTCATTCAGATTACCAGACAAAGAAACCGTCCGGAAAAACAGATCGACACCAAAGAAGAAAACCCGAATAAAGACGGAGAAATCGTAGCTCCGATCGTTATTGTGGAAAGAATGGGAGAAACCCTGAGAACCATTATGCAGAAGGAAAAAGGAAAACTTTACCTGCATGTACATCCGTTTGTGGAAGCTTACCTTACGAAAGGAATAAAAAGCATCCAGATGAAATGGTTTATGAAATACAAAAAGTGGGTAACCGTTATTCCAAGGGATTCTTTTAAATATTTAGAATACAGAATTTACAATTCCAACAAAGAAGAATTGATAGGATATTCTAATTGATACAAAATTTTAAACCTCTGGAGAACCAGAGGTTTTTTTATATATTTGTATCAGATTACACAAAAGAATTTTAAACACAAATGAGAAAACTATTATTTCTTGTGCTGCTTACTGTAGTACATCTTACTTTTGCACAGATTATTTCCAAAGATCTTTCTTTTGGTTCAAACGGACTATCTGATGTTGCCAATTACAGCTATTCATGGACTATGACTCAAGATTCCAATGGCAGTATTTATTCATCTTATTCTGTGCCGAATGGTAACGAAACCTTTGTATATAAGCTTACAAATAATGGAATTCTGGATTCGAATTTTGGAAACAATGGAAAAATTCAGTTACCTTATTACACTTATCAATGTCAATCCAAAATGCAACCTGATGGAAAGCTTGTAATTTTTGGTTACGGTAATGTCAGTGGGGGAATTTCCGGTTCTGCCAATGTAGAAATTGTATACAGAATACTTCCAGGCGGACAATTAGATACCACTTTCGGAACTAATGGAGTCTCTATTATATCTAATGATTTTAACAGTGATACAAATGGTCGTTCTTTAGGACTACTCTTACAAAATGGAAAAATACTCATTTATAATTCTACTGCTATCTACAGGCTTAATGCTAACGGAAGTATGGATACTTCATTCGGAGTTAATGGTTCCGTAGCAATTCAGGGAAACTTTTACTACGGCGCGTTTGTACTACTAGATAATCAATCTAATATTATTTGTCTTACTAAAATCAACTCACCCTACAGTAATGGCATCATTGAAAAATTCAATCCGAATGGACAGCCGCTAATGAACTTTGGAAATAATGGTGTTTTACAGTCTAATTTAGATTTTGCTCCTTTTAGTACAGCAATTATAGACAGCAATAATAAGATTGTTATTTCAAAATCAAATCCTGCCGGTAATGAAGTTTTTAGACTTAACCCTGATGGAGCTCTTGATACCACATTTAATTGTGCTTTATCTGCAATACATCCCACTGCTTTAGCAAAAAGCATTATTGAAAAAGATGGGCATTATTACATTGGAGGAAACCAATCTTCTCATCCATATATTCCTTACGGATCAGATGAATCTCCTGTTTTTTTCACAAAACTCACTCAAGGCGGCTCAATAGCTTCTAATTTTGGTTTTTATGAGGACAGCTCTTTTGCTAGTGTTGAAGAAATAATAGTCAACAACAATAATATTATTTCAAATGTCGGCGGAAGTATTGTAAAATATTTATTTAATATGACTACATTATCAACTCTAAATATTACAAAAGCTGAGAATGATATTTCTTTTGAGAATCCTGTAAAGCAAAATTTAGTTTATAAATCGAAAGAAAAAATAGGCAAAATAGACATTTATTCTATTGACGGAAAGCTTCTAAAGACCGTTAGAGAAAACAATTCTAATGTTTCCGAGCTTCAAAAGGGTGTTTATATTGCAAAAACCACTTTTGAAAATGGAAAAATCTTAACAAAAAAACTTATCAAAAATTAATTTTAACGCATAAAATTTAAAATCTCCGTAAAAATACGGAGATTTTTTATGGACTGATTTTCATAATTTTACACGCTTATTATAAAAACTAATACCTGAAATGAGAAACATTTTCTCTTTACTCTTACTACTGTGTTCATTTTTTGCCTTTGGGCAGAAGGAAGATTCTGTTGCGATAAGCGAAATATTTAAAATTGAAGATTCTTTACTGAATAAAATTATTTCTGAAAATGATACAATTTCTATTGATTCAAAAAGTATTTCGCATATTCAAAGCGAAATTCTTTTAAAATATGATCAGTTCATTGCAACTTATCCGAATTCTGAATATTTATTTACTGCATTTTTAGGCAAAGCATCGAATGAGCAAGGTCTAAATCAACGTGATAATGCAAAAAAATCCTATCTTTTTTGTTTAAAATTAACAGAAGATCAAAAAAACGGTAAAGAGCATGACAACCAATTTCTCTCTTCTTCTAAAAATTCATATCTAAATCAAATTTATAAAAACCTTGCAGACATTGAACTTGAAAATAATAACTTTACAGAGGCAGTAAAATTTCTGGACAAAGCGAATGAACATCCTTTTCAGTCTTTTTGTGGTAATGCTATTGCAATGAGGGAGATTTTCATGGCAGAAAAATACAGTAAATGTTATATCGGACTAAAGGAAAATGAAAAAGCACTGGATATTTTAATCCCATTATTGATAGAAAACGGTTTGGCTGATAATTCTGAAATCATTAAGCAAGCTTATGATCTTCTTTTAAAAAATAATACAAAAGAAGATTTAAAAATAAAATTTGAAAAGGCTTTTAAAAATTTGATTTCAGAAAAGAAAATGAGCGGGACAAACAAGTATACTGCATACAGCATTAAATTCTTAGACAGAAATGTAACACTGCCGTATTGGAAACTGTATGATACAACAACTAAAAAAGATCGGGCAGAAATAGTAAAAAATATTCTTAAAGATTCTAAATTCTATGCTTTTTTAAAAAACTAAAATGAAAAATCACCAATACAAAATAACCGTTCGCTGGACCGGAAATACAGGAAAAGGAACCAGTTCTTACAGAGACTACGAAAGAAGTCATGAAATTTCTGCAGAAAATAAAGTTCTAATCGAGGCTTCATCCGACCCGGCATTTCGTGGTGACAAGACAAAATATAATCCCGAAGAAATGCTTCTCTCCTCAATTTCCTCATGCCATATGCTTTGGTATCTTCACTTTTGTTCGGAAGCGGGAGTTGTAGTGACGGATTATAGCGATTTTCCTACAGGTATAATGACAGAACTGGCAAACGGAAGCGGACATTTTACGGAAGTAATTCTTCATCCAGAAGTTACGGTTTTGGAAGAGTCTATGATTGAAAAAGCAACAGAACTTCATCAAAAAGCAAATGAATTCTGTTTCATCGCCAATTCTGTAAATTTTCCGATAAAACATATCCCAAAAGTGTTAGTTAAATAATTTTTCAAATTAAAACAGACCATTGAGAAGCATGATAAATAAAGGCATTTACAATCAATAACTCTAAAAATAGCCCTTAAAAATCAAACCAAAGGGAATTATTTATCAAATAATCATAAATAACTGTATTATTTTAACAATTTAATCAATGTAATTAGATATTTTTTGATTATATTTATATAAATATTAAGTTTTTTTCTTATTTTTATATAAACTAAAACTAATCATGATGAGACCAAGATTAACCATCTTCGACGAGCCTCTGTTGTATACGGAAGGGCTCTCAAAACTTCTCGAACAAAGTGGAATTTTCACAACAATTGATATTTGCAACTGCCCGGAAGCATTAAAAATACTTTTGAAGGACGATCCGCCGGAATTTCTCATGATCAGTGCCAATATGCTGATTTTTACGGAACTGTATAAATCTGTGGAAAATATTACCACCGAAAATAAAGCGATTAAGATTATTATTATAGGAAACGATTATGACGTGATCGATATCCGAAAATTATTCAACAAAGGAATTAAAAGCTATCTGGATAAAAACAGCAGCTACGATGAATTTATAAAATCTATAGAAGCACTTCTTTCCAATGAAATCTATGTCTGCAATCATGCAAAAGACAGAATGATTAACTTCATCAGCAATGAGCAGGACACGGGCAAAAACCAAATAAAAGATCCGTTAACGAGGCGCGAAATGGAAATCCTGAAGCTTATCTGCGACGGACTCAGCAGCAAAGACATCTCTGAAAAACTTTTCATAAGTATAAACACGGTAGAAACACACAGAAAAAGAATTCTTCTTAAACTGAATGTAAAAAATTCGGTAGGAGTTGTAAAATATGCATTGGAAAATCATATTATAGATTAAACAGCAGCTCCAATTTTTCATTAAAAAAAATTCCAAACTTACGGGTTTGGAATTTCCTTTTAAGAACAATGAAAAAATCAAAAAAATGTTATCTCTTAAAAAAAGGTGAACAGCCAATTTTGCGACACAGACAAATGGTAATTAAGGACTGACAGCTAACCATTCTGTACCTGTGAATTCATTGGCTATTCACAAAAAGTAACCTCATCAATATCATTCATAATCCGGCATTTCCGCGTTACTGAAAAGAACAGCTCTAGTGAGATCCGTCATCGAGCTGTTCAGATCAATAACCATAACATTCCGTTGGGAGATGTTATCATTAGAAGTATTCATGAAAATTACCTGAGCATTGTTCGGCGAAAATCTGGGATCAAGGTCATTAGTTCCCATCATCTTATCGCTTTCTGCCGAAATATCGTGGTTTGTGTTTGTTGTGAGATTATAGACAAAAACATGGGAATCCAATTGTCTGTAATTTCCGGAAGTATCCTGATATCCTGAAATATCCCGAGAGTAAAGCAGCATTTGCCCATCTACAGAAAAATTCAGTCCGCCACTGGCTCCGGGAAGTCCTGTGAGAACAGTTTTAAGAACATTTCCCAGCATATCAATCACATAAATTTTTGAATTATAACCGCTGTAATCATTTGTTTTTAAAGCAATTTTAGATCCGTCGTAGCTCCAGTCGCATTCGGAAATCATGCTGCCATCGGGTGTGGTGTACACGAGACTGAGACCACTTCCGTCTTTATTAATTCTGTATAATTTATTAAAATTTGGAAATAAAAGCTCCTGTCCGTTTGTACTCCAGGAAAAATCCAGCTCATCATTCCTGAAGCCTGCAACCGGCACTGTGGTTACTTTAAAAAGATTGGAACCGTCGGGATTTGCAGTGTAAATATGATTGCTGCCGCCTTCTGTTCTTAAAAAAGCAACCAGCCCAGAATTATTGTTTTTTCTAGGACGCCAACTGTTGAAAGAAGAACTGGTAAACTGAAAATTCGTTCCTGAGGCATCACTGGAAACGATCACAAGATTCCCATTGAGTTTTTTAACATAATGATATCTGTTCGTCGGAACTGTACTGGTGGTAAATTTTCCGATGGCACTCATCACCGGAGGATGGATTCCGTCTGAAACAGAAACCTGCCAGAAATAGCTTACTCCGTAATTAAGATTGGAAAGGGTGTAATGTTTTACCGTTAAATCATTTACTTGAACAACATTTGTATTGATATTATTTTTAATTGTTAAACTGTATTTAAGTTCATCTTTGGTATCCGGATCGCTTGCGTTCCATGTAAGTTCTACACTTAAAGGCTGGCTTACCGCATTATCAACAGGACTGAGTAATACCGGAGCTGTGGGAGGAAAATTTAAAGATTTGTCGTCATCCATTTCAAAAACCACACTTACTGCCTGATCATTGGTCTGAATATTAACTGCCTGATAATTGGTAACGTAGCCGGTAAGTTCTGCTTTTACAGAATAATTTCCGATAGGCATTCCTGCAATTTCAAAAGATCCGTCTGCTGCGGAAAATACAGTCTGTGTGCTGGGAGAAGTGAAAATCTTCACATTGGCAATTGGGACATTGGTTCCCCTTTTTACTACTTTTCCTTTCAGCGTTCCTGTCTGTGCCTGATCTACAAGCTCTTCATTACAGGAAAAAAGAAGTAAAGAAAGAAGAAAGATGCTGAATATTTTAAATATTGTTTTCATAGTTCAGGGGTTATTGGTTACCGATATAAAAATTAAGTCCCAGCGAAAATCTCAGTGCCTGATCTTTTCTTTGCCCGTTGATAAGCCCCTCCCATTTGTCTTTAAAACCCAGATCGTACTGAGAAAATGCTCTTAAGCCTATATTTTTAGCAAAAATATACTCGAAGCCGCCGCCAAACTGTGCTTTGTACTGAGGTTTGATCTCAGAATACATCACTCCTGCCCCACCGTAAATGTAGGGTGTAAATTTATATTTCGGGAAAAGCAGATATTCGATGTTAATTTCGGGAACAATGAAAGTTCTTTTTACGATGTTTTCATTTTCTAACGTAAATACATTTGAATTGAATTCAAGATTGAAATTCGGATTCATGAAATATTTAAAGCCCAGTTTTCCGCCAATATTCATTTTGGGATTTACGTAATCGTCTTTAATTTTTTGTGCTTCAACATTTCCGAAAACGGCAAAATTCTTTCGGTAACTGCCCGGAAATTTATTTCCGATCGCTCTGTTTACATTATTTTTCTGCTCTCTGTCGTATTCATCCAGTATTGCCTGATAATTCTCGATATTATCGGCTGATTTCCCCCATATTTTATCTTTAATTCCTTCCACAATTAATCCTTTTACGGCTTTTTCAATCGCTTCTGTTACGGCAAGCTGAACAGGCTCGTTCTGCGTTAAACCGACTTCTGCTTCCAGCAATCTTTCGGTATCGATATATCTGAAAAAACTTCCGTTAACGCTCGTGGAAAGAATGGTTTTTGAAGTATAGACAGTTTTAAGAATTTCGCCATTTAATGTGGAAACGGCACGCAGATAAATGGTAATCCTGTCCTGTCTGTACTGTGTAGAAGCACCGATTCCGAAGTATCGTGCACCCAATCCGCCCGTCATAATATTGCTGTCATAGGAAATAACGCCTCCTTCGAGTAAAATTCCGGCGTATAAGAGTGGAGGCAATGCCTGAGTGTTTTTATCGGCATCTTTAAGGTATTCCTGCCTTGTGGAACGGATGATCTGTCTTTCGTTTAAAAGATTGGCAATATTTTCTCTTTCAATCGGGATAAACCATTTGCTGTCTTCTAATGCTTTAATTAAAATGGTTGTGGTTCCCTGCGGAACGGCTGTACTCCAGTTATTTCCGTTTTCTGCAGGTTTGTACTGCCCTGTCTGATCCCGGAATTTGTATACTCCGATCACGATTTTTTCCTTGGGCAAGGGTAAATTTTTAAGTTCTGTGGTATACGATGTGTTTTCGCCAAGCGTAGACTTTTCCGGACTGGAGGGCAATCCGAGCAAAGAGCTGCATGCCTGCAGAATGCACAGCATCGTTACCCAGAAAAAAATTCTGGTGTAGGTTGTGGATCTCATGGTCAAAAAAATTAGTAATTGGTAATCTTCTTTATTTTGGAATAACAATCTCGGACTGATCACCTGTTTTGGTATCCAAAATATTAATCAGCAGTCCCTGAGCGGTAGCGGTAATCTGTAAATACATAGAGCCGAACAGGTAATTTCCCGGCTGAATAGTTTCTTCTCCGAACTGGTCTGCAAATAATTTTCTGGACAGTTCACTCAAAACCTGACGGTTAAGGCTCTGGCTGAAGCTGTCGAGAGAATTAAAATTATCAAGTAAGCTGTTGCTTTTTTTATCATCAAACTGATTTTGAGCGTTTGCTGAACTCAAAAGCCACTGATAATTAAACGTATCTCCTCCAAAAGCGGGATTAATAGGCTTGTAAACGAGCTGTTGTGCTTTTCCTGAGAAAATTCCCGCAAAAATGCTCAGTAGAATAATAAGAGTTTTCATGACTGATGTTATTAATAGATGAATTCATTCTTTATCAGATTTTTTTTAGCATTAAATTCTTTTATATACTTTAAAGTGGCAACCAACTGTTCTTTCAGGTAATCTTCGCTTGGGTTGGTTATAAAACTATATATAATTTTATCTTCAATTTCGATATTGATCTGTCCGTTGGTTCCGCGGACGGGAAGTTCTGAGATTTTTACAGCGGCATTCAGTTTATCTTTAATCTGGCTGTAAGTCATGTAAAACATATCATAGAAGTCCTTTCCTACTTTGCTTTTGGTTTCATCAATGGTTAAACCTTTTAACTCGAAAAAAACATCTTCTTCAATTCCGGCTATTTTCTTTCTGAATAAATCTCCATTAAGTTCGAGGCTGTCTTTCGCAATAAGTTTCTGTGTTTCTTCATCTTTTACATAAAGAAAAGCTTTTAAAGCGTCTTTTTTCTCAAGGTTTACATTTATTTCAGACAAAACCTTTACTTCATTAGGATTGATAGAAAATTTACCGTTTTGCTTATTGTTAGACAGATTTCCTCCGTTTCCCTTTTTTATTGAAATGAGAAGATAATTGAGTTCTGCATAGATTGGAGTGTTGTTGGCAACCACTGCTTTGAGTTGAATCTGATCTTCCACAATTCTGCTTTCTATCTTTGCAGTGACTTTTTTATCCTCCTGCCCGAAAGTGGTGTGTGACAGAAGGATAAGAAAAGTACACAAAATAAGGGGAAACCTGTTTTTCATCATCCTATTTTTAATAATTCCTCATGAAGATGGTTTTGTTATCTCCTTTTACGTGGATCTGCAAACCTTCGGATATCCTGTTGCTTCCTGTGATATCAATAATATTGTTATTACCTTGAGTTGTAATTGCAGTTTTTGTTTCGGCTTCCGAAAATGAATTCACAAAATAAAGCGTATTATAATCTCCCGACTGTCTTACCACAATATCTGTTTTAGCATTGATGGAAAACTCTGCATGATTACCGTTACCCATCTGAATAATATCCGAGGAAGCCACAAGATCCTGATTCTGTACAGCGATAAGGCTGAGAACATTATTGCTGTTAATCCTGTCCCAATCTATCTGTTGAGATTTTACAGATATGAAGAAGAACATTGTAAAGAAAACCCATCTTAGAGTAAACATGATTATTAATTTTGATAAAGTTAGTCTAATGTAACTTGCTATAAAACACGTATAATTGGTAATCCGTCAAAATCACTGCTTACAGTTACGTATAAACACGGATTATAAACTACGGCTAAAAAATAAAAAAGGAGAGACTGTCGTCTCTCCCAAACTTCAGATTACAGAAGTACTAATTTGATTGATTAACCATTAAAGAATTATTGTTTCCTATTTGATTTCCTATGTGGATGTGTGCATCTCCGCTTTGGCTTACCGCCGCCAGATTTCCGTCACCCGTCTGTGTATTCATAGCACTGTTTCCATTTCCGATCTGCAGTTGAACCAACAGGTTGTCGTCTCCTGTCTGGGTTCCCATTGCCATGTTATCGTCTCCCACCTGAAAGGCTGCAGCAATGTTGTTATCGCCTGTCTGAATATTTGTTGCACTGTTATCATTACCCTGCTGATATTGCAGCAAAGTGTTCTCATCACCTACCTGAGTGGAAGAAGCTTCGTTTCTCTGTCCTAACTGGATCTGGGTAGCAGCATTGCTATTCCCCCACTGGAAAGAGGAAGCATCATTCCTTTCTCCGTCCTGATACTGAACAGCGGTATTCATATTTCCCCACTGTGTAGAAAATGTTTCGTTTCTTGTTCCGAGCTGTGTCTGCTGTGTAGAATTAAGCATACCTATCTGCCAAGTTGTAGCTTCGTTACGATTTCCGGTCTGGCTTGTAAGATTTGAATTTCCGACACCAGTCTGCTCTACGTCTACAGCATTTCGGTTTCCTAAGCTTTCTGCCTCATTGGTGTTTAAAATTCCCACCTGATCAATATCCGCAGTGTTTCTGTTACCATCCTGATTCAATTGATTTACGTTCATCAGACCTGTCTGGTCTACTGTAGCAACGTTCATGTTTCCGTTTTGAGTACTCATATCCATATTTGCCTGTGCAAATGTGAATCCCATGGCCATTAATGTAAATACGCCTGTAACTAAGTTTTTCATATTATAAAAATTAATTGGTTAATAGTAAGACAAAGGTAGACTCTACAGCAACTCCGCGAACCACAATAAAATGGTAAATTTTAAAAATCACCAATTACAGTACGGTTTTATCACCGTTTGCTGTTTTTATTGCATCACGGGTTCTGATTAGGGGAAAATACGGGTTGGCTAAAGAATAGAGGTTTTATCGTTATTTATTTCTAATATTTTGGGGGAACGAATTTATAAGAACTTTGTTAGGATTTGATTAAATTCAAATGATTCTTAATTTGGATGTTGTATTCTTAGACTATAAAACCAATATTCTGTAAAGACTCATGACATTTCTTTTTAATATTTCGTAGGAAGATCTTGTCAAAAGGATTGAAGTTTCCAGAACCATCATCGGGAACTACGAACGCAATGCAAATACTCCTTCTATTGAAGTACTGATGAAAATGGCAAGAACCTTTAATGTAACGGTAGATTATTTAATTGGGGAAGGCGAGATTTCTTCTTATGATAAAGAAGTAATGAAGCGCATTGAAGATATTGACAAGCTTGATACTGAAACTAAAGAACATCTGTTCTTTCTCGTGGATAACATTATCCAAAATTTTAAAACGAAACAGGCGTTCACTAAATAACGTGAACTCGACTCTAAAATATTGAATTATATTTAGTTGTCCTTGCCATCTATGCATTTATCCAGTTCGGGAAATTTACCGATGGTTTTTCCGGGTAAAAACAATAGGCGCATATGGCAGAGATCATATGGGTTAAAGCATTATCGGGATTTCGGTGTCTGGAATGCTCCAGATCAAAGACGGAAGTAAAAATATCGTTCACACTCTCTATTAAAGGATTTCTATCAATAGATTTTCGTCAAAAAGCATATCTTTGTTTTTCATGAGGTGTTTTAGTATTTGTTCAATTCTAAAATATTAATTTTAGACATTAAGCACCTCATGTTTTTCTCCGAATTCACGTTAAATAACAAAACCCACCGCAAAGCGGCAGCGAACTGAAAAATGTACACGGCTATCAAAGAGCCACTTCTTACGGCATAGAAAACATGCAGATGCAGGGCGCAATGGCTGTTTTCGTAGTCAATCTGAAGAGAATCCTGAAATTATTGTAGAGAAAATAAATCTCTGTACCGAATTTTCAAAATCAATTGTAATAAGATTAAAATCACCACTCAAAAAAATCAAAAAAACAACTTCCCAAAAAAATAAAAAGCTTATTACGGATTTTTAAATCTTGTAATAAGCTCTTATTTTTCATCCTAAATGAATAGGCTGGCGTAAGATGCAAGGTTTTTCAGTGACCTCGCAAAGCGGTGGGTTCTTTATTGTTGCTCACGGATTATAAATCCGCGAGATCGGGGGATCGGGAATATCAAAATTTATGAGACCGCAATCTGTCAGAAAAAAGAAATAGTATCCAAAAAAGAAAGCCAAAAATAATATCAAATATTATATTAACTGATTTTAATTGATGATGCACTATAATATTATATATAATATCAATCCCTATGATAATTCCACAAAATTTCAATAAATATATAATTACTCTTATAATAATTCTACCGTTTATCATTACTTTTTATTCTGATTTATATTTTTCTCAGCGTTTTCATCATGTTCTCTTATTGAATTTAATTGATTAAAAAGTTCCTGAATAAAAATTATAAATAAACCCAATTGCAAGACCTTTTATAGAAGGTTTTTCAAATTTCCCCTTTCTCTATAGAAGATAAACCCATACCAACTGCCAATCCTTTTAAATCAATTGTATAATCAAAAATGGTTGTTAAATTATCATTATAAATAGCACGATCTACTAAGGTAATAGAATTGTGAGTTGAATAAATAGATCCCATTCCACCAGCATGAAGAGCATTTGCATCAACCATTTGACCAGATAATTTAACCCAATGATTATTATTTAATTGATATGTATTTTTATCATTCGAATAAAATTTATCACCATTCTTATTTAAATCACCTGTTGGTCTATCATCCACAGCAGTCACAGATTTACCTGTTTCTCCTAATTGTCCTGTTGAACCAGCATCAATGTTTTTACCTAAAATATTATCAGTTACCGAGCCATCACTATTTAAATTATAACTTGAAGTAATTTCTTGATTATCTTTTCCTAAATTATATCCAGAAATAGCTTTACCACTAGCCGCGAAATATTTTGCTTCTTCAATTTTATTGTCTTTAAAGAACTTATCTGCGTTATCTTTATTAAGATTGGAATTATATTGGTAATTACCATCTTTGTCTGTGTACCAATCTGCTCCTGTTGGATCTGTCCTGATAATGGGATTATTACCAACATAATTATATTGTGAGTATGAATAGTAAAGTTCACTTAATAAATCTTGAACGCCCCATCTTCCAATGTCAGGCATATAAAACCTTGCCCCATAATCATACATGCC
>NZ_JAULSJ010000017.1:0-90893 GCF_030518295.1 Chryseobacterium urinae
TCACTTTCAAGCCTTCTTCAGATTTGTTTTCCTTTAAAACATCAAAGAAAATAACATCCATACCAAAATTCTGAGCACCGACAACATCTGCAACCCAGTCATCGCCAATTAAAATACTGTTTTCTTTTGTGGCTTCTGAAAGGTTCAGAGAATATTCAAAAATTTCAGGACGTGGCTTTCTTACACCAACTGTATCTGCGCTTGTGATGGTCTGAAAATATTTATCAATGCCGGATAAAATACATTTTCTCTCCGTCACTTCTTTGAAACCATTTGAAATAATATGCAGGGTATAATTTTTTGCTTTAAGATATTCCAGAATATATTCTGTCCCTTCTACCAGCTCATTATGATTGAGAATTTTATCTAAAAAATGTTCTTCAAAATACATCGACAATTCCGGATCATTAACCCCAAAATGGTTAAAGGTATCGTAAAAACGGTGTTTTCTGAGATATTCTTTATCGATAATTCCATCGCGGATATCTTCCCAGAGTTTTTCATTAATTTCATGATAAACAGAATGGAATTCTTCAAAATTGATATTATATTTCAAGCCGATTTCTTCCTTCTCAAAAAGATCTTTTATCGTTAAATATGCATTGCGACGGTGATCCCAAAGTGTATTATCGAGATCAAAAAAAATGTGCTGAATTTTCATACAGCACAAAATTAATAATTTTAATTCTTGGATACAGGATAATTCTTGCCTTTGGCTTTCACTACCTCGACGCTCTTTGAAAAGTTGAGTAAAAACTCAATGGTTTGTTTCTTAGGTTTCAAAGCTTTCACTTTTAAGGGATCATTTTTTTTCATAGGCGAAAATGTTTTCCTTAAAAACGAGAATTTTCCGAAATTATTATCTAGCGTGTTAAGATAATATTATTTTCTTCCATGATTTTTCTCAGGTTGATTAAAGCGTACCGTACTCTTCCCAATGTAGTATTAATACTCATGTCGGTATGGTCCGCAATTTCTTTAAAGCTTAACCCGTCAAAAAATCTTAATTTAATGACTTCCTGCTGATTTTCAGGCAGAAACTGAAGCATTCTTAAAAGATCTTCCTGAATCTGGTTGGTAACAAGCTGATCTTCGATATTTTCGGAAGGCTCTCTCAAAAGATCAAAAACAGAATATTCGTCCGTTTCAAAAGTAGTTTCTGAAACTTTCATATTTTTAGATTTTAACCTGAAATGATCGATAATAAGATTGTGAGCAATTCTTTTTGCCCAAAGAATGAATTTTCCTTCCTCGTTATAGCGTCCTTCCTTCAGCATAATGATAATTTTCATGAAGGTATCCTGAAACACGTCATTTGCTAAATCTTCATCATTAATTTTGTAAAAAATGAATGTAAACAATTCTCTTTGATGGCGGTGTATAAGGGTAGACAACGCCTCTTCGTCTCCTTTTTGGTAAAGGGAAATTAGTAAACTATCCGATTTTGATTTCATAACTTCTTCTCAATAAATAATGCTGACTATAATTTTTCCAGATATTTTATCTGGCTTCAGCTGTAAATACAAAACAATTCTTCAGAGTAAAGTCGAATCAATAGGCGGATACAATTTTTCTATGGTGTAAATATAATAAATTTTTAATAACTGTTAATCATTTATTAATTTTTTACGAGAAAAATTTAAAAAAACCTACTTAAACATGTCGTGAATGAATACAGTAGGGATATTTAGTGTAAAATTAACATTCACCCCTTTCAGTTCTTTACCATTGATTCCGCTGTTTCCGATCGGAAAAGCATAACCTCCGGTAAGATCCAGAATCCCGAAAAGCGTAACGCCTACTTTCGGAGCAAAATATTTATTGGTTCCTTCTGCTCCCATCAGAAAATAATAGGAATGATTGAAATCTACATTTTTTTCAAAATTCAACAAAACATCTGCAGAAATCTTGGGCATAATCGCAAACTGGGAATGCGCAGAACCCATCAAAGCAGAACCTCCCAAACGGTAAATAACATCGTCATTTTTTAAGAAAAGCAGCTTCCCTCCTATTTCACCAAAACTCTGGTTCTGGTAAGTATATCCTACACTTATCATTTTATGCATCGTTAACTGTGCTTTTGCAAAGGTGCTCAGAAAAAATACAGAAAGGATTGCGAATGCAGATCTTGCGTTTATCATCTTCAAATTTATTTAATGTAAAAATAAAAAAAACTGCCTTATCAAAAAGATAAAGCAGCCATTTATATTGTATAAGTTTAAAATTAAATTCCGAAAGAAGCTTTAATTTCTTCGACTTTGTCTAATTTCTCCCATGTAAAGAACTCTAGGTTTTCCAGAGTAAGCTCATTTTTCTGTCCTTTATTGAAGGTTTTGCTTGCTACATAGCTTTCTCTTCCCATGTGTCCGTAAGAAGCCGTATCCTGATAAATAGGGTTTCTTAATTTTAAATTCTGTTCGATTGCGTAAGGTCTCAAATCAAAAATAGTAGAAACTTTTTTAGCAATTTCTCCATCGTTAAGATCTACTTTTGCCGTTCCGTACGTGTTAATGTACAATCCGCAAGGTTCAGCAACCCCGATTGCGTAAGAAACCTGTACCAAAACTTCATCCGCAACTCCTGCAGCTACCAAATTTTTAGCAATATGTCTTGTTGCATAAGCAGCACTTCTGTCTACTTTTGAAGGATCTTTTCCTGAGAATGCACCACCTCCGTGAGCTCCTTTTCCTCCGTATGTATCTACAATGATTTTTCTTCCTGTAAGACCTGTATCTCCGTGAGGACCACCGATTACGAATTTACCGGTCGGATTGATATGATATTTGATCTGATCGTTGAATAACGCTTTAATTTCTTCTGTCTGTAAAGCAACAACTCTTGGAATCAGGATATTTTTAATGTCTTCTCTGATTTTGTTCAGCATTTCTTCTTCAGATCCGAAATCGTCGTGCTGTGTAGAAACTACAATAGAATCTATTCTGATTGGTTTATGGTCATCAGAATACTCAATCGTAACCTGAGATTTCGCATCAGGACGGAGATATTTAATTTCTGAATTTTCTCTTCTGATCGCAGAAAGTTCCTTAAGAATAGTATGTGCAAGATCCAGAGCCAAAGGCATATAATTTGCCGTTTCGTTGGTTGCATATCCGAACATCATTCCCTGATCTCCCGCTCCCTGTGCGTTTGCTTTAGCTTCGAAAGATTCGTCATTTACCGCTCTGTCTACTCCCTGATTGATATCCGGAGACTGCTCATGGATTGCAGAAATAACCCCGCAAGAATCTCCGTTGAACATATATTCTCCTTTTGTATATCCGATTCCGTTGATAACTTCTCTGGCAATCGTCTGTACATCAAGATAAGCATCCGATTTTACTTCACCCGCCAAAACCACCTGTCCTGTTGTTACAAGAGTTTCGCAAGCTACCTTTGAATTTTTGTCGTATGCTAAAAAGTGATCGATTAATGCGTCGGAAATCTGATCGGCAATTTTGTCCGGATGTCCTTCTGAAACGGATTCAGATGTAAATAAATAAGACATATTATTCTATTTGTTTTTAGATTAAAAATATACGAAGAAAAATAAGAATAAATTGTCTAATAAAGGTCTAAAAAAGAATACTGTTTTAGCATATTTTTATAGAGGTTGCAATCAGGTCAAATTTTTCCTCGTTCGTAAACGTTGGCAAATTTAAGTACTATTTTTTAATACTCAAAATTTTTGTCTACTTATTATCTCTTCTTTAAATTAATGATTTGATGATATTTAACATAAAACACTATTGCGGTTTTATGCTTACAAATTCTTTCGGATTTTCGTGATAATTAAGTTTTTTCTCTAAAGAATTTCTGATAGAATGTGATAATTCATCAATAATTTTCTGCTTAAAGGTCGGTTTGTAGTAAATAATGCTGATTTCTCTGTACGGGAAAGGCTTCTTAAATCTGAAAACATTCTCCTTCTGTACATCAGAAAGCTGATTAAGAGCCAACTCCGGCAAAATACTGATTCCTCCTACTTTATCCACCATATGAACCAAAGTCTGGATATTAGAAGCGAGAAAATCTAAGTTTTTAGGCTTTAATGTATTTTCTTTTAAATGACAGATATTTTCGAATTGGTTTCTCAGACAGTTTCCTTCCTCAAGCAGCCATACTTTTTCTACATTCAGTTCTTCCGGAACTACATAAGAGTTTTTCTTGTTGGCTTCTTTCTCAGAACTGTAGATCATCAATTCTTCATTGAATAAGAAATCCTGATAAAATTCATCTGCCGCATCATAAGGTGTGGAAATAATTCCGGCATCCAACTCTCCTGCTTTCAAAGCTTTGATGATGTTGTCTGTCGTCATTTCCTTTACATTCATCTGAATTTTCGGGTTTTCTTCCAAAAATTTGAAGATTTCCGTAGGCAGGATAAAAGAAGAAACGGTAGGAATAATTCCGATGTTGATGGTTCCTCCTAAAATATTGTTTAAAAGATTGGCTTTATTTTTAAGTTCATTGACAGATTCTATAATCACCTTCGCCTGATCGATGATCTGAAGCCCAACATCTGTGGTACGGATCGGGTGCGTAGTTCTGTCGAAAACCTTCACATCCAGTTCATCCTCAAATTTCTGTATCATTGCACTTAGTGTAGGCTGCGTAATGAAGCATGCTTGAGCCGCTTTCCCAAAATGTTTGTACTTATCAACCGCGATAAGATACTCGAGTTGCTGAATGTTCATCTGATTAATATTATCTATTACAAAGATAAAATGTTTTTGCCATTTGCAATTAAAAATTCAAGTAAATTTGATATTTAGTACCTTTACATAAACAAATACAGTTAAAAAATCATTCACAAAAATCATAAATCTATGGATTCTAAAAAATTAACCTTAAGTAACGGCGCTCCCTATTACGAACATCAGGATTCACAAACAGTCGGTCCGAGAGGTCCGGTATTGCTGCAGGATTTTATTTTACAGGAAAATCTTGCTCATTTTGTAAGAGAAAGAATCCCGGAAAGAATTGTTCATGCAAAAGGAACGGGAGCTTACGGAACGTTTACGGTTACCCACGATATTACCCAGTATACAAAAGCAAAATTATTTTCTGAAGTTGGCAATTCATGCAGAATGTTTGCCCGTTTTTCCACAGTAGGCGGAGAGAAAGGAAGCGCAGATACTGCTAGAGATCCGAGAGGTTTTGCTTTAAAATTCTACACAG
Source organism: Chryseobacterium urinae (assembly GCF_030518295.1). Classification (NCBI taxonomy): domain Bacteria; kingdom Pseudomonadati; phylum Bacteroidota; class Flavobacteriia; order Flavobacteriales; family Weeksellaceae; genus Chryseobacterium; species Chryseobacterium urinae. The sequence goes on from NZ_JAULSJ010000017.1 coordinate 5,179, forward strand.
AAGACGGAAACTGGGATCTGGTTGGAAACAATACGCCGGTATTTTTCATCAAGGATGCGAAAAAATTTCCGGATTTCATCCATACCCAAAAAAGAGTTCCGAAAACGAATCTGAAAAGCGCAACCATGATGTGGGATTTCTGGAGTCTGAATCCTGAATCTCTTCATCAGGTTTTGATTTTAATGTCGGACAGAGGAACACCTTACGGACACAGACACATGCACGGTTTCGGTTCTCACACGTTCTCTATGATCAATGCTCAGAATGAAAGAGTCTGGGTGAAGTTTCATCTGAAATCCAAACAGGGAATTAAAAATTTCACGAATGATGAAGCGGTAAAAATGGCAGGAGAAAATCCAGATTTTGCGCAGGAAGACCTTTGCAATGCCATCGAGGAGGGAAATTTCCCGAGATGGACAATGTATATTCAGGTAATGACGGAAGAACAGGCAAGAGATTTCAGATGGAATCCTTTTGATATTACCAAAGTATGGTTCCAGAGCGATTTCCCGTTAATTGAAGTCGGAGAAATGGAACTGAATGAAGTTCCGGTTAATTATTTTGCTCATGTTGAACAATCTATATTCTCACCAAGTAATTTAATCGATGGAATCAGCTTTTCACCGGATAAAATGCTTCAGGGAAGATTATTTTCTTATCCGGATGCGCACCGATACAGAGTGGGCGTAAATGCTCACCTGCTGGAAGTTAACCGATGTCCTTTTGCGATTAACAACTATCAGAGAGACGGATTTATGGCAGATTCAAGCCATTATCAGGATAAGCCGAACTATCACCCGAACAGCTTTGATGATATTAAGCCGGATCCTGCCTACAAAAGTTTCGAATATGAACTGGACAGCGCTCATGTAGCAAGTTACAACAGAAATGAAAATGATGACGATCATTACACCCAACCCGGATTATTATATACAAAGGCAATGAATCCGGAAGACAGGCAAAACCTTGTAAATAACATTGTTGGAAGCATGAAAGGAATCACGGGACCGAAAAAAGATGAGATCATTAACAGACAGTTATGTCATTTTTTCAGAGCTAATATCGAGCTTGGAATGAAAGTGGCATCTCAACTGAATGTGGTTATTGATGCAAATATGATGAACCACACAAAATAAGTATCTTAAACAATAATTTCAATCAGAAGGAAAAAAAGTCAATATTTTTTCCTTTTTTTTATAAAAAATTCATAATTTGCACAGAATAATATTTTAAAGTGGAAAATGGGTTACGAAAATATATTATTAAATAAGGAAGATAAAATATCTATTATTACAATAAACAGACCTGAGAGTTTAAATGCACTTAATGCTAAAACAATCAGCGAATTAAGTTCAGCTTTGAACGAGTTAGATTCAGACGAATCCTGCAGAGTAGTTATTCTTACAGGAAGCGGTGAAAAATCTTTCGTTGCCGGAGCAGATATTAAAGAATTTAGTGATTTTGGACAGGAAAAGGCAGAAGAACTTGCCAGAAACGGACACAATACTTTATTCAACAAAATTGAAAATATGACCAAGCCGGTAATTGCAGCCGTAAACGGTTTTGCATTAGGCGGAGGTCTTGAGCTTGCCATGGCTTGCCACATCAGATACGCATCGGAAAATGCAAAACTGGGACTTCCGGAAGTAACTTTAGGATTAATTCCCGGTTACGGAGGAACCCAGAGATTACCGAAGCTTGTAGGAAAAGGCATTGCCAATGAAATGATCTTCTCTGCCAAAATGGTTCCTGCTGCAAAAGCAAAAGAAATCGGACTGGTAAATGAAGTATATCCAATAGAAGAATTATTAAACAAAACAAAAGAATTAGCCAACGTTATTGCCCACAATTCACCAATGGCAATTTCCAAAGCAATTCAAGCTGTAAACTTATCGGACACGGATAAAGGTTTTGAAACTGAGATTAAATATTTCGGAGAGCTTTTTGAAATGGACGACAAAAAAGAAGGAGTTTCTGCTTTTCTTGAAAAAAGAAAGCCAAGCTTCTAAACTTTTTACCCTTAATACAAATTATTTCGAAACAAACAAATGCGGCGGTATGAATAAGTTTGACAAAGCTTATCTAAAAATGGCTCAGGAATGGGCAAAACTTTCCTACTGTAAACGAAAACAAGTAGGAGCTCTTATCGTAAAAGATAGGATGATTATTTCAGATGGTTATAATGGTACTCCTTCAGGATTTGAAAACTGCTGTGAGGACAATGACGGCAAAACACACTGGTACGTACTTCATGCAGAAGCCAATGCTATTTTAAAACTGGCAGCTTCCACGCAGTCTGCAAAAGGCGCAACACTGTATTTAACGCTCTCACCCTGTAAAGAATGCAGTAAGCTCATTCTTCAGGCGGGAATCACCAGACTTGTCTACATCAATGAATATTCGGATGACGACGGAATATCATTTTTAAGAAACCACGATATTGAAATAGAACAAATTTCGGAAAGTGAACTAAAAAAATAACACAACATGACTTGGGATGAAAAAATTAAGGATTTTGAGATCTTTCTTCGATTCGAGAGAAACTTTTCAGAAAACACTCTCGACGCCTATATTCGAGACATAAAAAAACTAAAAGAATACGCAGAAGAAGATCTGGGCAACGTCGGACCGGATACTATAGGCTACGAAAATCTGCAGGAATACATTTTCAATCTTTCCAAACAAAAATTCAGCGAAAGATCTCAGGCGAGATGGATCTCTTCCATTAAAGCATTCTTCAAATTTTTACTGGAGGATGAATACCGTGAAGACAATCCGGCTTCTTTGCTTGAAGGTCCTAAACTGGGTCTTTACTTACCGGATACCTTAAGCCTGCCCGATATCAACAAGATTATCAGCGCGATTGAGGTAAATTCCGACCTTGGAAAGAGAAATCAGTGTATTATCGAAGTTTTGTACGGATGTGGACTTCGTGTTTCGGAACTGATTGATCTGAAAATTTCCAATATCAATTTTAAAGAGCAGTATATTAAGGTAAACGGAAAGGGAAATAAGATACGTTTCGTTCCTTTAGCGGATTATACTGCAGATCTTCTGGAAAATTATATTCAGGAAGTACGTTCCAAAAGTAAAATCAATAAGAAATATGAAGATACTTTATTTCTGAACAGCCGCGGAACATCGATGTCCAGAGTAATTGTATTTTTAATTATAAAAGAATTAACAGACAAGGCGGGTGTAAGCAAAAAGATATCACCGCATACATTCAGGCATTCTTTTGCAACCCATTTGCTTCAGAATGGCGCAGATCTTCGTTATATTCAGGAAATGCTCGGTCATTCCAGCATTACAACGACAGAGATCTACACCCACCTGAAAACAGAGGAGCTGCGTGATGTGATCTTGTCTTATCACCCGAGAAATATTAATGTAACTCAATGAAAATACTGAAATATTGCCCCAACTGCGGCAAAGAATCTTTACAGTGGGATGGAGAAAGAAAATGGAGCTGCCAAAATTGTGGTTTCACATTATACAATAACGTTGCCGGAGCGGTAGCTGTGGTAATAAGATATAATGATGAAATTTATCTTACAAGAAGAAACAGAGATCCTAAAAAGGGAAAACTCGATCTTGCAGGAGGTTTTGTAGATCCGAAGGAAAGTGCAGAAGAAACCTGTAAAAGAGAACTTTTTGAAGAGCTGCAGCTGGTTGTTGATATTTCAAATTTAAAGTACTTAACGAGCCTTCCAAACGTCTATCAGTACAAAGAGATTGATTATAATACCATTGATCTTTTTTATGAATACCGCGTTCTGGAAAAATTTGAAGTGAATCTTGAACTGTCTGAAATTTCAGAAGCAGTATGGATTCCTTTAAAAGAACTGAATCTTGAGGATATTGCTTTTGATTCTCAGAAAAAGTTTTTTGAAGAGTATCTGAAGAATATTTAATATTCCTGAAATATATTCTCCCGCAGATTTTACAGAGGTCTACTAAATATGTAAAATTTGCGGGAGATTTTTTATGCTTTTGCTTTGCATGATCAACATAAATTAAACTCAGTTCAGGATAAGAAATAAATTTAAAAAATTGATTTATAGCGTTGTATTATTTTATCGCAAAGAAAAACAAAAGATTTTTTTACTATTAAAAGTTTGTAAGCTAAACAAAGGCACTTCGTTTATTTAAAAAACACAAAAATGGTATTACTTTGATAAGTTTTACGCCTTTGTATATCTTAAAAGCTGAATTCCTGATAATTGAATTTTTTTGTCTAACCTTGCGGTTAAGAAGACTTATCTCGAACTCAGGTTAAATTAAAGATTTTTAAGTTGATTTTCAAAATCTGATTATTTTATCGCAAGGAAAACGAAAAAGTATTCTCTGAAATGCTTTTAAAATAAACAATGCCGTAAAACTTATCAAAGCAATACAAAAGTGATTGATTTTTCGAATAGAACAATAATGAAAATCAAATAGTTAAACCATTTATCTTTTTAAATTCTTATGACGATTAAATACGATTAATAAGTTTTGGATTTCAGCATCTCATCAAAATACTGAATCAGCAAAGCTCTTTCTGCATCGGAAAGATTCGCTTCCTTATGATAAACAATATAACCCGGCATCGGCATCGTTTTATTCTGAATGGTCTGGATCGACTTACTCAGCATACTCTGCTTTAAATCTTTATTATAAGTATCCCAGATAGAAAAATTAAGATGTTCCCGTCCTTCATTGATATGGCTTTTCACAGACCATGAAATCGGCGCGATGTAAGCATATTTAGGATAAACAGTTTCGTTGGAATGGCAATCGTAGCACGCTCCTTTCAACAATTCCTGAATTTTTGCAGGTGTTTTTTTAGCATCCACAAAATTCATTTTGTGATCCACCGGAGGATTTACTTTATCTGTTGAAATAAACTGAATTAAAGCAAATCCCAGCAAAGTCCAGAAAAATATTTTCTTAAATGTTTTCATATTTATCTTGAAGGCGTTACCAAAGCATCATTTCCTTTCAGATCAAGCTTATTAGCATCTTTCGGCTGAGATTTCGGCTCTGCTTTCGGTGTGCTGATTTTTGACGGATCCAAAACTCTTGTATCTTTCAGATCCCAGTTTTCGTTGCTGTCCCAAAGCGGTCTTACGATGGCTGTTTTGTAGTAAATGTAGGAATCTTCCGCGAAAGTTTCGTTCTGGAAATCTGCTTCATCCCAAAAGCCGTTTTCGTTATTATCCACTAAAATCCTTACAATGTATTCTCCCGGTTTAAGAATATCAAATTTAACCTCGCTTCCTTTGGTATATTTCTGGAACAATACTTTATCTGAACTGTCTAAAAGTTGCAGCCAGTAACTTGATGCAGGAGCGTTCTGAAGGATGAATTTTAAGCTTCCGAAATTCTCAACTTTATCCACTTCAAAATCGAAACGTTTCGACTGATAATTTTTGGCAAAGAATGAAGAAACGGTTTCTTTCGGAATGGTAAGCTGATATTTTTTACCTGAAATAAAATCCGCTTTCACCAAAATCTGATACGGATTTTTCTCTGAAATTTTAGCGGTAAAAGGAACAGTGTTCAATGAGTCTCCTGCAACTCTGAAAATCCATTTATCGGTGTTTATTTTATCCACATAATAATTGGAAAGGATTTTAAAGTCTTCTCTCGGAGGAAGCATGGCACCGCCGTTATCGCTGTTGATGTCCATTGCGTTTTTCGCATTGTATCTGTAAAACAACGAGGCGTTATAAAGGCTGTCTTTTTTTCCGACACCGGCATTATATCCGAACTTTAAATTCTCGTTTGTAGTCTGTCCTACATCACTTTTCACAGCATCAAACCAGATTCTTACGGAATCGGACTTCGGAGCGTGGGTTACCTTGTACTCTTTTATTTTTTCGTTTAAAGGTTTTACGGTTACTTCATTCGGTTTTCCTTCGAAAGTCATGAGAACTCCTCCCGAAGCTTCTTTCATTTCAAGGTATTTTACCGGTTTTTTAGAAGGATATAATTTCAGATTTAATCCTGAAACCGATTTTTCTACGACAACAGGATCTTTCTGAAATCCTACTTTCTCTTTTCCCGCATCGTAGATGGAATTTCCGTTTTCATCTTCAAATGCGATGATTTTATATTTTCCGGCAGCAAGATAATTCAGTTCAAAATAGCCATCATCATCAACTTTGGTAATGTAGTAAGGTTTTTGTCTGTAATTGATGGTGTCTTTTACCTGATACAATCCTACCACAAATTTATTCTCACTGGCTTTTTTAATGGATAAAGCATCTCTTACATCCCCGCTTACATAAAGATCATCAAGCTTATCTCCCGTAGAAAACGCGAAATTGTAATATCTCAGAATATTGGCTTCATTATTATCTGCAATAGAATTTCCGAAATTAAAATTGTACGTTGTATTTGCCTGTAAAGTATCTTTCCACTGGATCAGGATAAATTTATTGGCAATATTGGAAGGAACAATTCTGGTGATATTTTTAATCGGCGGAGAAATGTTCAGGTTTTTGTTGATGTCTTTTAACGTAATGTATTCGTCAAAATCTATTCGCAACTGCTTTATATCTCTCGGCACATTTACTCTTGAAGAATCTATATTTGAGCTTAAAAACTTCGGAGCTAAGGAATCTTTTGCGCCTCCTACAGGCGAACCTACTCTTGCACAAGACTGCAAAAGAAAAGCGAAAACCAATAAAAAAAGAATTCTTTTCATGAAGATGTTTACGCAAAAATAAACATTATTCTCCATAAACTTCACTATGACCTTTTAATGTATCGCGATCATCGCTCATTACACTGTGAAGTTTATCTTTCTGAGGCGGAAAATCTTCAAATAATCCCGATAAAGCCAAAGCGGTATACACTCTGTTGGAATATTTATTTCCGATAGCAATAATGGTAACTTTAGATTTCAGAAGATGCGCAAAAACAGAATTGGTTCCGTGCCACCAACCGTTGTGATACGTGAGTTTTTCCCCGTTATCAAAAATTTTCATCCTGAAGCCGAAACCGTAATTGTTCATGCCGAATTTTTCATTGCTGTAAGGCGTGAAAACCTGCTCCATCAATTCAGGCTTTAAAAAATCCTTCGAAAACATTGCTTTTGAAAAACTGTATAAATCTCTCGGAGTGGTATAAACATTTTTATCTCCGTAAATTAAATCCAGCCTGTCCAAAGGGTACAGTTTATTGCCTCCATAATAAAAAGACTGTGATGCCGTAGGAATATCTTTTTCCTGAAAAATATAGGAGTTTTTCATTTTCAGAGGATCAAAAACCATTTCTTTCATCGCCTGAGGAAAAGGAACTTTCGTTACTTTTTCAATGATTAAAGCCAACATGGCAAAATTGGTGTTGCAGTACATAAATCCGGTATCTGTTTCTCTTGCCAGATCCGGTTTGTATTTAATGATCATATTCAAAATATCCTCATTCGTAAGGAACGTTTTTGAAAGTTCTGCAGGAGCCGGCTGAATTTTAGTAATGAAGTATTCGTATTTCGGAAGTCCGCTTCTCTGGTCTAGTAAAGTTTTAACGGTAACATTCGGATAAGGGAAACCCGGAAAATACTGGGTAAGATGATCGGATAAATTCACTTTTCCTGCTTCAACGAGTTTCAGCATTGCCATTGCGGTTAATGTTTTTGAAACGGAAGCGACATGAAGCGGCGTATTTTTATCAATCGGGTTCTGATTTCCTTCTCTGGCAAAGCCTCTGTAATTTTCGTAAATAATATTATCTCCTTTCGCGACTAAAATTCCACCGCTCAGATCGCCGTTTTCCCAAACTTTCTGGTAATAACTGTTGATGTAATTTGCAAGTGAAGCCTTATTGGCAACCTGATTTTCGGCAGGTGTAAAAACTTTGGCTAAGTCTACATTTCCGTAATTGGGAAGATTGGTCGTGCTTTCAGCAACACTGTCCTGATTTTCAGATTTTTTTTTGCAGGAAAAAAGAAATAAAAAGGCAGATAATACAAGGATAAAATTACGCTTCGTCATGAGTTTCGAAAATGAGCGGCAATTTAATAAAACTCGAAATAATTCGTATCTCCTGAATAGAAATTATGAATTATTTAACATAAATAAAAATGAAAAATAATTCATAAAATGGTATCGTCAAAATTCATTTCTAATATTACTGAATTTCAAGGCTAAGCAAACTGTGCCACAATTTTATCGACAATCACCTGCGCCAGTTTTTCCTTGCTCTGAACCGTCCATCCTGCAATATGCGGAGTAACAATTACTTTCTCGGATTCCAGAAGGTATTGAAGGTCTTCATTTTCTGTTTCCAGATTTTCGAAAGAGGATTTTTCGTATTCCAAAACGTCAAGACAGGCTCCTTTTACTTTACCCGCTTTTATTGCCTCAACTAAACTTTTCGTTTCAACATTCTTTCCTCTTGCTGTGTTTACAAAATAGAAATTGTTTTTCATCTCAGAGATAAACAAACCGTCCACCAGATAATACGTCTGTTCTGTTAATGGAATGTGTAAGCTTACAACTTCGGCTCTTTCCTTTAATTCTTCCAAAGAAACCTGTGTTGCAAATTCATCCGAAAGATCAGGAAGAATATCATGAAAAATCACGGTGCAGCCAAAACCTGAAAGTCTTTTTGCTGTGGCTTTTCCCATATTTCCGTAACCGATAAGTCCCACTGTTTTTCCCAGCAGTTCGTCGCCTCTGTTTTCTTCACGAAGCCAGATGCCGTTTTTCACTTCTTGAGAAGCGATAAAAAGCCGGTTCATTAAAATCAGCAACATCCCGACAACGTGTTCTGCCACAGAATCCCTGTTTCCTTCCGGAGAATTGATTAGTTCAATTCCCAGTTTCTCAGCAACCGAAATATCTATATTTTCCATTCCTGCTCCTACTCTTGCAATGAATTGCAGATTTTTAGCTTTTTCTAAAAAATTCTTGTCCAAAGGAATTCTGCTTCGGATGATAATTCCGTCGTACTTTTCAATTTTAGCACAAACCTCATCATAAGAAGAGCTGAAATCCTCTTCCAGAATAAAGTTTTTAGCCAGAAGCTGTTCGGTAATTAAGGGGTGGTTTTTATCGAGGAGTAAAATTTTCATTTTTTTAACACTAATGACACTAATATTGTTGCACAAATGACACTAAACTATAATTTGCCGTTGATTACTCTTTTTACTCCATCTTTAAACTGATGGGTATTAAAATTAATCAACATTCCAAGTTTGGAATTGCTTAATCGAAGATATGTAAGAATCTGAGCTAAATGCACATCATTCAGTAACTCAACGGATTTTATTTCTAATATAAATTTATTTTCAATAAATAAATCGAGCCTGTAACCTACATCTAATTTCACATCTTCATAAATCAAAGGCATTGGTTTTTGTTTTTCTACAAAAAGTCCCTGCTTTTGCAGTTCATACAGCATACATTCTTCGTAAGCACTCTCCAACAATCCGGGTCCTAAAACTTTATGAATTAAATAACCGGACTCATAAACTATTTTCGAGATTTCATTTTCAGAAATATCATTTTTCATCTTGTGTTATAATAATTTAAAACACAAATTTCTTTTTGAGTGTAGTAACGAAATAAAATTACTTGCGAAATTTGTGTAACCATCTGTGTTATTTGTGTTTAATCAAGGTTCCTGGAAAAGCTTTTTAAGCTCAATAGATTCAGAGGGTTTCATTCTTCCGGACAGAATCAGAGAAAGTTCTTTTCTTCTCAGTGCTGCTGCATATCGTTCTTTTTCAAGATCTGTTTCAGGTTCCATATCTGGAATCGGGATCGGTCTGTTGAACTCATCTACCGCAACGAAGGTATAAATTCCTTTGTTGGTCTGAATTTTTTTATGATTGATCGGATCATCCAGCCAAACATCTACATAAATTTCCATTGAGGTGGAAAAAGCTCTGGAAACTTTGGATTCCATCACAACAATTCCTCCTTCCGGAATCGGATGATCGAATGAAACGTGATTTACGGATGCCGTTACGACTCTTCTTTCGCAATGTCTTGTTGCGGAAATCGAAGCACATCGGTCCATTCTTGCCAATAGTTCTCCTCCGAAAAGGTTTCTCAATTGGTTGGTGTCATTCGGAAGTACAATATTCGTCATCACCGTCAGAGATTCTGACGCCTTTTTTATTTTTGCCATTTCGTTGTCTTAGTGTTGTTTTGAGTTGCCGGAACTTTTGCCGCATTTTTCACTGCAGGCTGAACCGCTTTTGGAACCACAGAATCTTTCTTTAAAGAATCTGCAACCGGAGCAGGATTCATTATTTTTGGCTGAGCTTTTACAGTGTCCTGAATTCTGTGTGTTTTTGTCTGTACAGAGACATTGGCTTTGTCAAAAGATTTCTCTCCGAAAAGAAGTTCCTGTTGAGTGTATGCTACGTATACGATTCCTAAAATCGGGATGATAACCAGAAAAGCCCAAAGAATAGATTTATTAAACTGATAATCTTTCTCAGTATTCAGAGAAGTTGCTAACGGAATGTTTTTATTGCTAATATCGGAAATCTTAATTTCTTCAAGACCATAAAAATCCGGATGATCCGACTGCAGTCTGTTTCCTTTGAAGTGCGTTTTGCCGTCTTCTACAAAAAGGACTCCTAAACCCTGAATTTCAAGCGTCTGATCTGCCTGCAGTTTTTTCTTCCAAAAATCGGTCTGAATCTGAAGATCTGTTTTTGAAGCTTCCAAAGTCATCTGTTTCTGCCCCGCAATAAAAGATGCCAAATCATCAGATTTCGCCTCATAATCGGAACTGTAAACGATTTTGCTTGCAGGAGGAAGAATGCTCCCATTTTCGGAATTGATAATGGCTTTGGAATTTTCCAAAGAAAAAACGCCAAAATCCGGAACAATAACGGTCCCGAATTGTTTCAAATATTCTAAAATGTAAGCTGAAATATTCATTTGGCAGCAAATTTATGACTTTTTGAGTAAAAAATAGATTAAAATATTTCATGCTTAACTGTAACCAAATTTATTTTTAACCAATCATATAATTCATCTAATGAATAAGGATTAGATTTTCATGTGTATGACTTATTCTTCTGACAATAATTTGTTGTAGACTGTAGATATTTCTATTTTAATTTCTTAGATATGCCCCATTGTATTTTCTACATATTTTGCCACATAATTTAGTATTAATGTTCTCTTTTTTGTTTTTCTGCTGTAAACTATATTAACTAAAAAATCATCAGGATACCATGCAACAAAAAGAATATCATAATCTTTCGGATTTTTTCTCCAAACATTTCTTATATATTCATCTACTCTAGAAATATTATCCTTTGATTTTGGTTTATAATCACATAACTCGAAAATACTTCTCCTATCATATGTTTTAATTTTCTTATCTAGTTCTTTTGATAAGATTGCGTTTTTTTTATCGTCTTTAATATTTCCTTTACTTTGAATCAGCTTAAAATAATCTTCACTTTCTTTTGAGATAAAGAACAAATACGATTTTGAAGAGATTGTTTCCGGATATAACTTTTTGGAGTTATGATATAATTTTGGCGTTAATAAAATATGAGAATCATCAATTAATTGATAACTTCCGGATATTGATTTGTATATATCTAAACCACAGGTTGAGCCAGAATCACGTGAGTCAAATTTACCATCAGTATCAAAACTTAAATAATATAAATAATTTGTCTTTTGATCTTTTTTTAGAGGATATTTAATCAATCTATATTGATAAATATTAACAGAATCTAATCCAATTATTCTGTCAATATAAAAATTCTCATTGAGAGGAAATTTTTGTGCATTTAAAATGAACGGAAATAAGAATATTAAACTTAAAATATATTTCCATTCTCTATTATAAAAGTTTTTATTTATATTTTCCATTTTTCATCTGCCATTTCTAAATGGTGTTTTTGATTACTGTAGTAGGAACAGATTCCTAGACTATGGCTTTATAAGACATATAATTATCTGTGTCTTTTTTCTCAAAAGTACATAAAAATTTCAGCGTTGGAGCAGAACTCTATCTTAATGAATGCGATAATTACAATTAAAAATCTTACTCAGAAGCAAGTTTACTAATAAAAAAGACTGCCGAAGCAGTCTTAAATCTAACTTTACATTCTATAATTAATCTTAAATATAGCCTGAATATTTACTGAATTTTCCAGCTGATCCCAAACATAAAATTCGTTCCTGCCTGAGAAAAATAATACGGAGAGCCGTCATAAACAGCTCCGTTGTTCACATACTTTTTATTGAATAAATTATTAACCAAAAGCTTCAGGGCAATCTCATTATTTTTAATTTTAAACTGATACTGTGCATTAAAATCGGTTAAAAAATAATCTTTAAGCTGTAAATTTTCATCTTCCGAATTATCCAGATATTGTTTTCCGACATACTGATTCATCAATGCAAACTGGAAATTCTGTGTCGGATTGAATTTCAAACCTAAATTGGCAATCACATCCGGAGAAAAAGAAATCTGCGTATTTCCGAGATCTTTAACGCCCGTTTCTGTTTCCACTTTAAAATCTAAATTTCTGTTGTTGCTGAAACTCACATTTCCGGAAAGTTCCCATTGTTTGGAAAGTTTTGCCAAAGCTCCAAGCTCGATTCCGCTTCGGTAGCTTTTCCCGGAATTCGTTCTGATGAAAGCACCCACATTATTCAGTTCGCCATTTAAAACCAACTGATTCACATAATACATATAATATAAGTTCGCGGTAAAAGACACTTTTCCGAACTGCTTCTCTACTCCAGCTTCGAAATCATGCAGCTTTTCAGCCTTCACTTCATTGTTTGCCAAAAGATCATCTCTGTTCGGTTCGCGGTGCGCATGAGCATAAGAAACGAAAATTTTTCCTGCTGAAATTTTATAATTGATTCCCGCTTTTGGATTAAAGAACAGCCAGTTTTTATTTAAATCAGCCCCTTCTCCATCTCCTGCCATGATGATTTTTGTATCATAATCTACATTTCTCAATTGCAGGTCTCCGAAAAATTCAAAATCATCCATTCTTACCAGTGCTTTGGCAAAACCTGAAACTTCGTTTTTCACAGAGCGGTTTCTGTAATATTCATGTTCATCAATTTGAGGAAGAAAAACGCCAGTTACATTTCCGAAATGTCTTCCGTAATATTGATTGGCAAAGGCTCCGAAGTTCACATCAACAGCTCCCAATTTTCCGTAAAGCGTGGAAACAACTCCGTAAAAATCGTTATCCAGCCATTTTTTTCTGATGAAATCCGTTCTCGTCAAGGTTTGAGAACCGTTGATGAAGTTAGGAAGATTATATTTCGAAAATTTAGCGTCCTGCTTATAGTTTTCATAATATCCTTTTCCTTTGGTGTAATGTGCCGTTGTTTCTAAATTCCATCTTTCATTGAATTTCTGTTCCCAAAGCAACTGATAATGGTTTTGTCGGTAATTATCCGTTTCATTATCGTAAAACCCGACGATGTTTTCCCAATTCGAATCGTAAATCGCTCCCGAATAATTAAATTTAGGATCGGTTTCCCATGTTTTCCGGTCGATTCCGTTCCACGCCTGATACGTTTTTTCTTTTCCTCCGAAAGCCATCAGACGAATTCTTGTATTCCCTTCTTCATACAAAGCGGTCAGATTGTAAGAATTTAATTTTGAAAAAGCGCGGTCTATATATCCGTCAGAATTGATGTGGGTATATCTTCCCATTACAGAAAGACGGTTTCCCCAGAATTTTCCGGAACCTATTTCCGCAGAGTATTTATAGGTATTAAACGATCCGTAACTGTCGTCTGTTTTAAAATAAAACTTCTCATCAGGATCTTTGGAAAGCACATTAATACTTGCTCCAAAAGCCGCAGAACCATTATTGGAAGTTCCCACCCCTCTCTGAATTAAAATCTGTGATGCCGAACTTGTAAGATCCGGAACATTCACGAAAAATGTCCCCTGACTTTCGGAATCATTGTACGGAACGCCGTTCATCATGACATTGATGGCGCTTCCCGCAACGCCACGAATCCGGAATCCTGTATACCCCACTCCGTTTCCGGCATCTGAAGTTGAAATGACAGAAGTCTGATTCTTCAGTAAAATCGGAAGATCCTGTCCTAAATTTCTGCTGTCCAAATCTTTCTGGACATCGATGATTTCTTTGGCAACAGGAAGTCTTTTGGTAAAATTAACAGCTTCAATTTCCCTTACTTTCAGGGAATCGGAATTCTGTGCCTGTAAAAAAGCGAAAGAGCCAACGGTAAGCCCTAAAAAAAATAATCCTTTCATTCTATAAATCTTTAAAATTTAATGAATAAAAGGGGCGGATTATGATGAGTAATTAGTAATCGGTAATAAGTAATATGATGAGGATTACTCATTGCTCATTACCTATTGCTCATTTTTAATTTCCCTAAACGGCATTACCCGTTCCAGGTTCATTGGGTATAATCTCAGCTTGCTACAGCACCCCTTTATTTCAGCCGCGAAATTACGAAAAATTTACCAACTGTAGGAAATTACGTTTTTCAACCTATTTTTTCACCAAGATCATTTTGATTAAAGGTTTGTGCTATTTGTAAAAGATTCTTGTAATCCGTGTTTAAATCTAATAGGTCTTATTCTGCGAATCTACATAGTAATAATTCTTACTGTCTTTTGAAACCTCGAACATTTTACCAAGCTTCCAGCTAAAATTTCGTTTAATATCAGAATATTCAAACGGAATAATCACCTTTCCATTCACATCCACCACTCCGAAAACATTATTTTTTGAAGCAATAATCATGGGATTGGCAACATCATCACCTTCTAAAATAAAAAGATAGTCGTATTGAGGATAAATTTTAAACTGCTTGTAATCATAAGGATTTTCAAACGTTGCTTTTTCGATGATTCCGAAAAAACCATTCATCGTATACACCTGAAAAAGCTGCTGAACATATTCTTTGTGAGGACATTTTGCCAAATCGGACTGTTTATACTGATACACCCTTTTGCCTGTTCTGTCGACACGGTAAGAAATTTCATCTTTTTCTACCGTTGCATAATCCGCAGTCCCGAATTTTCTGAGTTTTACATTTGGAGAGTTCAGAAGATTACAGTCTTCATAGAAAAATACCGCAATATGATATTCCGGCTGGATAATGAATTTTCCTTTTTGGTTCACATATCCGAATTTGCCGTCCTGTTTTTTCGGAATTAAAAGCGGAAGCTCTTCGTTGATGATCGGAAAATTGCTATTAAGTTTTGCCTTTTCTGGTAATTTTTTAACCGCAGTTTTAGAACCTGTCTTCGAAGGCAATTTCTTCACTGTTTTAGCCTGAGAAAACATAAAAACCGAAATAAAAAGGAATAAAACCGAAGCTACATTTTTCATAATCATCAATTGTTTGCAAAAATATCGCCAAAAATAGAAAATATAAAATACATATTTATAAAGAATCTAAATAATTTAAACTTGAAAAAATTCTAAAATTCCGTAAATTTGGGCACGTTTTCAGGCGTTTATTATTACCAACGTCTTAAAGAAGTCATTTTTAATATTCTATCTAAAAATTTCAGCTTCTTGCTTAGATCAAATAAACAAAAAAATAATAACTCTGCCGGAAAACATGCGACGATAATCTTCTCGTGAATAATGTTGATTATCATCCGATTAAGATTGAAAAGATTTCTATTATTATGAATATTTATCAGGATTACATCCAAGAGATTGAAGAAAGAAAAACTCAGGGGCTTCATCCAAAGCCGATTGACAGTGCAGAATTATTAAGCGAGATCATCGCACAGATTAAAGATACAGCAAACGAATACAGGGCTGATTCTCTTAAATTTTTTATTTACAACACATTACCCGGAACTACGAGTGCAGCCGGTGTAAAAGCTAAATTTTTAAAAGAAATTATTCTTGGTGAATCTGTAGTAGAAGAAATCTCTCCGGCTTTTGCTTTCGAATTGTTATCCCACATGAAAGGTGGAAAATCTATCGAAGTATTGCTGGATCTTGCTTTAGGCAACGATGAAAATGTTGCAAAACAGGCTGCAGAAGTACTGAAAACACAGGTTTTCCTATATGAAGCAGATACAACCCGTCTGAAAGAAGCCTTCAATATCGGGAACGAAATTGCAAAAGAAATTCTGGAAAGCTATGCAAAAGCAGAATTCTTCACAAAACTTCCTGAAGTTGCTGAAGAAATTAAAGTGGTTACTTTCATCGCAGGTGAAGGAGACATTTCTACCGACTTACTTTCTCCGGGTAATCAGGCACACTCAAGATCAGACCGCGAATTACACGGTAAATGTATGATTACGCCTCAGGCACAGGAAGAAATCAAAGCGTTACAGGCAAAACATCCGGATGCAAGCGTAATGCTTATCGCAGAAAAAGGAACAATGGGAGTTGGTTCTTCGCGTATGTCCGGTGTAAACAACGTTGCACTTTGGACAGGAAAACAGGCAAGTCCTTATATTCCTTTCGTAAATATTGCTCCTATCGTTGGAGGAACAAACGGCATTTCTCCTATCTTCCTTACAACAGTAGACGTAACAGGCGGAATTGGAATCGATCTTAAAAACTGGGTAAAGAAAGTAGACGAAAACGGAAATGCTGTTCTTAACGAAGAAGGCGAACCTATTCTTGAGCAGACTTATTCTGTTGCAACGGGAACGGTTTTAACCATCAATACCAAAGAGAAAAAATTATACAACGGAGATCAGGAACTTATTGATCTTACAAAATCTTTCACACCGCAGAAAATGGAATTCATTAAAGCGGGAGGATCTTACGCCATCGTGTTCGGTAAAAAATTACAGACATTTGCTGCTGAAGTTTTAGGCATCGAAGCTCCGGTAGTTTTTGCACCTTCTAAAGAAATTTATCACGAAGGACAGGGGCTTACTGCGGTTGAAAAAATCTTTAACAGAAATGCATTAGGAAAAACTCCGGGTAAAATCTTACACGCAGGTTCTGATGTACGTGTGAAAGTAAACATCGTAGGTTCTCAGGATACTACCGGTTTAATGACGGCTCAGGAACTGGAATCTATGGCTGCAACGGTAATTTCTCCGGTAGTAGACGGAGCTTACCAGTCCGGATGTCACACCGCTTCAGTTTGGGATAAAAAAGCACAGGCTAATATTCCTAAATTAATGAAATTCATGAACGAATTCGGTTTGATCACTGCACGTGACCCGAAAGGTGAATATCACGCGATGACAGACGTTATTCACAAAGTTCTTAACGATATTACCGTAGACGAATGGGCAATCATCATCGGTGGAGATTCTCACACGAGAATGTCTAAAGGAGTTGCTTTCGGAGCAGATTCAGGAACTGTTGCCCTTGCTTTGGCGACAGGAGAAGCATCAATGCCAATTCCGGAATCTGTAAAAGTTACATTCAAAGGAACCATGAAAGAGCATATGGATTTCCGTGATGTGGTTCATGCAACTCAGGCTCAGATGCTGAAACAGTTCGGAGGAGAGAACGTATTCCAGGGAAGAATTATTGAGGTTCACATTGGAACACTTCCTGCCGATCAGGCATTTACCTTCACAGACTGGACGGCTGAAATGAAAGCAAAAGCTTCCATCAATATTTCTGAAGATGCTACTTTAATCGAGTCTCTGGAAATTGCAAAAAGCAGAATCCAGATCATGATCGATAAAGGAATGGATAACCACAATCAGGTTCTTCAGGGATTAATTGACAAGGCTAATAAAAGAATTGAGGAAATCAGATCCGGTGAAAAACCTGCTCTGACTCCGGATTCCAATGCTAAATATTACGCTGAAGTTGTTGTAGATCTTGATGCCATCGTAGAACCAATGATCGCCGATCCGGATGTAAACAACGAAGATGTTTCTAAAAGATATACGCACGATACCATCAGAGATTTAACGTATTATGGTGGTGAGAAAAAAGTAGATCTTGGTTTCGTAGGATCTTGTATGGTTCACAAAGGAGATCTTAAAATTGTTTCTCAAATGCTTAAAAACATTGAAAAACAAAACGGTACCGTAGAATTTAAAGCTCCGCTTGTGGTTGCTGCTCCTACCTATAACATCATTGATGAATTAAAAGCTGAAGGCGACTGGGAATTTTTAGAAAAATATTCAGGTTTTGAGTTTGACGATAATGCTCCTAAAGGCGAAGCTCGTGTTGAATACAAAAACATGATGTATCTAGAAAGACCGGGATGTAACCTTTGTATGGGGAATCAGGAAAAAGCAGCAAAAGGAGATACGGTTTTAGCCACTTCTACACGTCTTTTCCAAGGCAGAGTGGTGGAAGATTCTGAACGTAAAAAAGGAGAATCTCTATTAGCTTCAACTCCGGTGGTTGTACTTTCTGCGATCATGGGAAGAATTCCAAGCATCGATGAGTATAAAACAGCGGTTGAAGGGATCGACCTTACTACTTTTGTTCCTTCTATTAAAGAACTGACAAGTACAAGTGCTCACTAAAAAGCTTACAAATAAGCCGTAAAGGCTGTTTTAACAATTTATAGAATTGAAAGATTTTACTCGTAAAGATGTAGAATCTTTCAATTTTTTATTTAGAATCTTTCCATTTAAAGATCTGCAAAAATTATTTTAACTTAGATCAATCACAAAAATTTTATTTTTTCTTAACTTGAAGGTTGGAAATTTCAGAATTATTTATCATTTTTTATCCTTTTTAAAAGCATACAGGAATAGAATTTGATAATTTAATGATGTTAATTTATTTAATCGCAAAGAGCAAATAATTAAAACAGAAGAAAAATAAATTCAGATATGACTTTTGATATTGATATGATCAAAAAAGTGTACGAGCGTTACCCGGAAAGAATTGCTGCGGCAAGAAGAGTAGTGGGAAAACCTCTTACCCTTTCAGAAAAAATCCTTTACACCCACCTTTGGGAAGGACACGCAACACAGGCACACGAAAGAGGAAATTCTTATGTAGATTTCGCACCAGACAGAGTAGCGATGCAGGATGCAACGGCACAAATGGCGCTGCTTCAGTTTATGCAGGCAGGAAAAGCAAAAGTAGCTGTTCCTTCAACCGCTCACGCCGATCACCTTATTCAGGCAAGAGTAGGTGCAGAAGCAGATTTACAGGAAGGTATCAACAAAAACTCGGAAGTTTTCAATTTCCTGAGTTCGGTTTGTGATAAGTACGGAATCGGTTTCTGGAAACCGGGAGCCGGAATCATCCATCAGGTTGTACTGGAAAACTATGCTTTCCCGGGAGGAATGATGATCGGAACTGACTCTCATACCGTAAACGCAGGAGGTTTAGGAATGGTTGCCATCGGAGTTGGTGGTGCAGATGCAGTTGACGTAATGGCGGGAATGGCTTGGGAACTTAAAATGCCAAAATTAATCGGTGTAAAACTAACCGGCAAAATGTCGGGCTGGACTTCCGCAAAAGATGTGATCTTAAAAGTGGCAGGAATTCTTACCGTAAAAGGAGGAACAGGCTGCATCGTAGAATATTTCGGAGAAGGAGCACAATCTCTTTCAGCGACAGGAAAAGGAACCATCTGTAATATGGGAGCAGAAATCGGAGCAACGACTTCTACTTTCGGATATGATGATTCCATGAGAAGGTACCTTTCGTCTACCGGAAGACAGGATGTTGTAGATGCGGCAGATCAGATTGCAGAACATTTAACAGGAGATCCTGAAGTGTATGCAAATCCTGAACAATATTTTGATCAGCTAATTGAAATTAATCTTTCTGAACTGACTCCTCACTTAAACGGACCTTTCACTCCAGATCTGGCTACGCCTGTTTCTGAATTCAGAGCAAAAGCAGAAGCCAACGGATGGCCTTTAGAAGTAGAATGGGCACTGATTGGTTCTTGTACCAATTCGTCCTACGAAGATTTATCAAGAGCAGCTTCTATCGTGGAAGACGCAGTAGCAAAAGGAGTAAAACCAAAAGCTATTTTAGGAATTAATCCGGGTTCTGAGCAGGTGAAATTTACCGCAGAAAGAGACGGCTTCCTGAATTCATTCAGAAAGTTTGAGAATGCTAGAATCTTTACGAACGCCTGCGGACCTTGTATCGGACAATGGGACAGAGAAGGCGCTGAAAAAGGTGAAAAGAATTCGATCATTCACTCTTTCAACAGAAACTTTGCAAAAAGAGCAGACGGAAATCCAAATACCCACGCTTTCGTAGCTTCTCCGGAAATGGTAGCGGCTGTGGCAATTTCGGGCAGACTGGATTTTAATCCGATTACCGATACTTTAACCAACGAAGCCGGAGAGCAGATTAAATTAGACGAGCCTAAAGGTTTTGAATTACCGGAAAAAGGATTCGCTGTGGATGACAATGGTTATCAGGCGCCTTCTGAAGACGGATCTTCTGTTCAGGTAAATGTAAGCCCAACTTCAGACAGACTTCAGTTGCTTGAAGAATTTCCGGCTTGGGACGGCAAAAATATTACAGGAGCAAGACTTTTAATAAAAGCTTTTGGAAAATGTACAACGGATCACATTTCTATGGCAGGACCATGGCTGAAGTACAGAGGTCACCTTGATAATATTTCAAATAATATGTTGATCGGAGCAGTTAATGCGTTCAACATGGAAACGAATAAAGTTAAAAATCAGCTTACAGGAGAATACGGAGAAGTTCCTGCTGTACAGAGAGATTATAAAGCCGCAGGAATTCCATCCATCGTTGTGGGAGACCAAAACTACGGGGAAGGTTCTTCAAGAGAGCATGCTGCAATGGAACCGAGACATTTGGGCGTAAAAGCTGTTTTGGTAAAATCGTTTGCGAGAATTCATGAAACCAACCTTAAAAAACAGGGAATGTTGGGAATTACTTTTGCCAATGAAGCAGATTATGATAAAATTCTGGAAGATGATGTGATCAACTTCTTGGATCTCGATCAGTTTGCTCCGGGAAAACAACTGACTTTAGAATTCATCCATTCAGATGGTACGAAAGACATTGTGATGGCAAACCATACCTACAACGATCAGCAAATTGACTGGTTTAAGGCAGGTTCTGCTCTGAATCTGATCAAACAACAGGAGAAAAATTAATTGTTAGATTTAATTAATCATAAAAAAGCAACTTCAGATTGAAGTTGCTTTTTGTTTTATATTGATTTAGCTTATTTTTAGGCTTTAAAAACTAAGAGTAAAACTGAACTATGAAAAAACTTTTACTGCTTTTATCGTTTCTTCCTCTACTCTCTTTCGCGCAGGAAAACAACGAAGTAAAAATTAATGCCTTTGGAATATTTAAATCAAGAATTGATATTGGATATGAACGAATTATTAATTACAATGCCGGAATAGGAAGTTATTTTATATACCAATGGAAAGAAAAATATACGGTTATGCCATATTATAGATTTTACACAGACAATGAAGGTATTGCAAAAGATTTTTTTATTGAAGCATTAGCTATTTACAACAGAAACAAATATTCTCCGCTCGACGATAATGTTCAGACTTTAAATAATGAGAAATGGGGATCATCTTTAGGAATCGGAGCCGGAGTTGGAGAAAAATATGTATTTCTATCAAATCTCTTTGTGGAAGCTGGTCTGGAAGCCGGAATTGTTAAAAATTTATCTGCTTCAGACAGAGATCAGTATGGTGGATTATTCCGCCTCTTTATTTCAGCAGGGTATAGATTTTAAATTTAAGTGAATAAAAATGTAACAAAAGTACTTTTTTCATTGTCTAATAGGATATCAGAAAGACATTATGAAAAAAGCAATTATTGCGTTATCACTTTTGGGCAGCATCTTTTCTTTTGCCCAGGAAAAAACGAATAACCAGGCAACCAAAGAAAAACAAATTGAAGGAGTAACCATTACCAAAACTAAAAAAGCCGTTGAACAGAAAGCCGACCGTACGATTTTCGATTTTTCGGAACAGCCGCAGCTTAATAACGGAAACGTTCTGGAAGGCATCAAAAAACTTCCCGGTTTGGTTTCTACCGATATCGCAGGAATGATGTATCAGGGAAAAGTTCTGGATGTTTATTTAAACGGAAGACCTTTGAACATTACTTCCAATGAGCTAAATTCTTTTCTTGAAGGAATGCCCGCCAATTCTGTAGACCGAATTGAAGTTATTACACAGCCCGGCGCGGAATTTCCTGCCACTTCAGGCGGTGCGATCATGAATATTATTACCAATAAAAATGCGAATAAATATTTAACGGCAACCTATTCAGGAAATTATTCTTTTACGAATTATGATAAATTCAGAAGCAGAACAAGCAACTCTTTAAATCTGAATGCGAGAAATAAAATTTTCGGATGGCAACTGAATGTTGGGCAGAATTACCGTGAAAGTATGCTGAACAGCAATCAGGACAATCTGATGTTAAGCAATACGGACAGAGTGGGAAGAGGATATTTTGCAAAATCCGGGCTTACTTTTGATCTCGGACAGGACAGATTGCTTTTAAATTATGATATTTACCATAACAACAATGATAATTATACAGCCAGCAACGGACTTGCAGATCTTCCGTATTATCTGAATCCGAATATTATCAGAGAAGGAAATTTTTCATCCTTTGATGCAGCTCACACCGATAATTTGAGACAGGAAGCTGTGGTAACCTATCAGAAACGTTTTACAGAAAAATCTCAGAAGCTGGATTTACAGTTTGGTTTTACAAAATCCGACAGTAAATTTATTCAGGATAATATTTTTACAGATGTGGTTTATACCAATCCTGTTGAAAATAGTCCCAGAATTCCTTTTTCTAATAAGCTGAACAACAAATCGGATATGGAAATCGCCAATTTTAAGGTAGATTATTCTCAGCCTTTAAAGATTCTGGACGGCGGAAAAGTAAGTTTGGGAGGATTGTACGAGCATCAGAATTTTAATACGGAAAGCAAAGGAATCACGAATTTAGAATACACCAGACAGACAACGGCAACTTATCTGGAATTTCAGGCTAAGCTGAAAAAGTTTGATTTTATTTTGGGAACTCGTGCTGAAAATTATGATATTTCCGGTGTTACAAGATATTACAACAACAAAAATCTTATTGAGGCAGATCTTCTTCCTTTTAACAAGTTTAAACTGTTCCCGAACGCAAGTGTTCAGTACAATCTGATGAATCAGGTATACGTAGCAGCGAATTACAATAAAAAGATCAATTTGCCGAGTATTTCTGCCTTAAACCCTAATAACACCACATTTCAGGGACCGAATACGCAGGTAACGGGAAACCCGAATCTTCAGCCAACAATTTTTGATAATTATGAAATAAAAATTTCAGCTTTCGATTATGCATTTATCGGATACAGTGTAAGTTCAGCGAAAAATCAGGTAGCGCAGATCATCAGAAAAGACGGAAAAAATCTGTTCAACGAGCAGATTAATATTTCTGAAATGAAAATCCACAATTTCAATGTCGGATTACCGGTTCCTTTCATGATTTTCAGCAAACCGCTGAGCGAAATTATGAAGTTTAATTTCAATCCGGATAAGATCAACTTCATGTACATTTACGCAGGTTATCAGAAACATGATATTGACAATCTGAACAATAAAGGATTCTGGATTCTGAATCTGATGACGCAGATCATTTTACCGAAAGAAATCAAATTAACCGCCAATTACAGTTATCTGACTCCAAAAGCAGGGTATTTTTATTTCACCGCAGAAAAACCATTCAACAATTCTGTGGATCTTACGCTGACGAAGAAATTTATGGACAATCGTTTGACGGTTTCTGTTTTTGCCAATGATATTTTCAACGGACAATTGATGCAGGTTCGCTCGAATCCGCCTTCAGGAGAAACGGTTATGCTGAGAACGAAATACGACTCAAGAAATTTCGGATTATCGGTTAATTACAAAATCCCGACGAAAAATAAATTGGCAAAAGAAGATGCAAACATTCTGAATCAGACGAAGAAAGATGAAAATGGCGGTGTGATGCAGCAGGGACAGTAGTTTTTTTCTAAACACAAATTGCACGAATGCTTGGCACAAATTTCACGAATAATTTTGATTTATAATGATTAAGCAAAATTGAAACTAATAAGTATTTATTTTATCAATAGGAGCGGACTTTAGTCCGCTTTTTTATGCTCCAAAGAAAGGCTTTAGCCAAAACTTAGAATATTTGTGCGATTTGTGCAAAACATTTGTGTCATTAGTGTTTAGGCGATACGAGCGGACTAAAATCCGCTTTTTTTACGCCCCAAAGAAAGGCTTTAACCAAAACTTAGAATATTTGTGCGATTTGTGCAAAGCATTCGTGCTATTTGTGTTTAAATTAGAAATCAATCGTCTGGAATCTCCAATTCAATGTATCAATCAACGTTAACTGATTCAACGGCAATGGTAAATCTGTAATAATTTTCAAAGCCAAATTCGCCATCATACTTCCTACAATTCCGGGTAAAGCTCCCAAAACGCCTAAGCTGTCGCAATCCGGAAGATGTTCATCAAAAGACGGTTCAGGGAAAATATCTTTTAAATTTTTGCTTCCATTATAATTAAAAATCGCAACCTGTCCTGAAAAACCGAGAATGCTTCCATAAACCAAAGGTTTTTTAAGCTTAACACAGACATCATTAATCAAATATCTTGTTTTAAAATTATCGGAACCATCAATAATGATATCAAATCCGGAAATCAATTCTTCAGCGTTTGTTTCATCCATTTTTTGTTCAATCCCAATAAATTTAATTTGATGATTTAAGTTTCTGACAAACATTTCGGCGCTTTTTACTTTAGAAATTCCAACTGATTTTTCATTATGAATAATTTGTCGGTTTAAATTATGGAGTTCCACCTCATCAAAGTCCAAGACACCCAAAGTTCCGACACCTGCAGCAGCCAAATATTGAATAACGGGGCTTCCCAAACCTCCGGCTCCAATTACCAAAACTTTAGAATTCATTATTTTTCTTTGACCTTCCAGACCGATTTCTTCTATGAAGATCTGTCGGCTGTATCTTGAGAAAATGTCTTCTTTTTTCATTACAATTTTTATTTTTTAACTACCTGTTGTGCATCTTGGAAAGTAATTTTAATCCATTAATTGTTAAATATGTCTACTTTTTGTTTTACTTTTATAAATGAAATGCCTTTGTTTATCTTTCATTAAAGATTGCTTTATTTTAAAAAACTTTGTTTAACCTTGCGATAAAATTTAAACGCTAAGAAAGACAAAGAGTAGATTTTAATTGCCTGAAACGAAGATAAACAAAGGCGTTTCACTTAATTTAGAAATACAAAGGTTCAAAATGCACAATTGTTTTTTAACCATTAAGATCTATTTATGGAATGATGTTTAGTTAAGGCAATATTTAAATATTTTAAGAATATCTCATCCTCTTATTTTCCTGCAAAAAGCTTAATTTTTCTAGACTTCTCAAATAAACCTTAATAGTTCAAATTAAATTCCGCTATAAACCACATCCCAGTCTTTCATTACAGGATCGTAGCCTGCTTTTTTAATGATATTTTTGATTTCCTTCATGCTTCTTTCATCGCTGGTTTCGAACTGCTCCAGCGACTCTTTATCCACCGCATAACCTCCCGGATTGGTCTTGGAAGCAGCACTCATTGCTGTTGCCCCCAATGAAATAATGTTATTTCTGAATTTTTCGTTTTCTCTTGTGGAAATAGAAATCTCCAAATCTTCATTCCAGATTCTGTAGGCGCAGATGAGCTGTAATAAATCTCTGTCGGACATAATGAAATTCGGTTCAATAATTCCTTCCGCAGGTCTGAGGCGCGGAAATGAAACTGAATATCTGCTTTTCCAGTATTGCTTCTGAAGATAATCGATGTGTAATGCGTTGAAAAAACTGTCCACTCGCCAATCTTCCAGCCCCAATAAAACGCCGAGTCCCGTTTTATGAATTCCGGCTTTTCCAATTCTGTCGGGTGTTTCCAGGCGAAATTCGAAATTCGACTTTTTTCCTTTCGGATGATATTCTTTATAAACTTCCTGATGATAGGTTTCCTGATAAACCAAAACTGCATGTACTCCTGATTCATAAACCCGTCGGTATTCTTCTTCAGATAAAGGCTGAACTTCAATGGAGATATTCGCAAAATGAGGCTTTAAAAGCTGAATGACATTCAGAAAATAATCTATTCCAACGGTTTTATTGGCTTCACCGCTTACCAGCAAAACATGATTCACGCCCATTGACTTTAAAACGAAGGCTTCAATCAGAATTTCGGTATCAGAAAGTGTTTTTCTTTTAATGGAATTATCCAGACTGAAACCACAGTAAGTACAGATATTCTGACATTCGTTACTCAAGTACAACGGTGCATACAACTGAATGGTTTTTCCGAAACGCTTTTGGGTAAGCTGTTGAGCCATTTTTGCCATTGCTTCCAGTTTTTGAGCCGCAACCGGCGACAGAAAATTCAAAAAATCGTCAATGGTTTTATTCTTTTTCTGAAGACTTTTTTCAACATCAGTTAACGTTACTTTTTCAAGTTTCGTTTTTACCTCATCCCATTGGTATTTTTCAAAAAAATCTTTAAAACTCTTCATTATATTTAATTTTAATCAAATAAAAAGGCAGTCAGCGGACTTGAAGCTTCGGCGTGATGTGAAATTGCGCCCAAACCGGATTCAAAAGCTCTTCTTCCCGCAATCACACCCTCTTTAAATGCCAATGCCATATTTACCGGATTCTGTGCCACTGCAATTGCCGTATTCACCAAAACTGCATCGGCTCCCATTTCCATTGCTTTTGCCGCATCGGAAGGCGCACCAATTCCCGCATCCACCACAACCGGAACATTACTTTGGGCGATAATGATTTCTAAAAAATCCAATGTTTTTAGTCCTTTATTCGTTCCGATCGGGGCTCCTAAAGGCATGACAACGGCTGTTCCTGCATCTTCGAGACGTTTGCACAGAACAGGATCTGCATGAATGTAAGGCATGACGACAAATCCTAATTTTGCCAATTCTTCTGTTGCGTACAATGTTTCAACAGGATCAGGTAACAGATATTTCGGATCGGGATGAATTTCCAGTTTTACCCAGTTGGTTTCCAGTGCTTCTCTTGCCAACTGCGCCGCCAAAACGGCTTCTTTTGCTGTCCTCGCGCCTGAAGTATTGGGTAAAAGGTGAGATTTTGTCGGTTTTAATGCGCTTAAAATATCGTCTTCCGAAGAATGAGCATCGATTCTTTTCAAAGCCATGGTTACCAATTCGCTTTCTGAGGCGATAATGGAGTCCGTCATTTCCGACAGGCTTCCGAATTTTCCTGTTCCCAAGAATAATCTCGATTCAAAGATTCTGTCGGCTATTTTTAAAGGTTGATTTTTCATATTTACTTTTTAATTTAGATGTTTGTAATCGTTAATTGGATTCTAAAATGCTTCTGAATTCATTAATTACAGAAGGCTGACTGGTAATCTGCCCGGAAACAGCAACACCATAAATTCCGATTTGCTGTAACTGTTTGATATCCTCCAAAACAACTCCGCCAATGGCAAAAATTTTTGGAATCTCAATAGATTTTTCTTTTAAGTTGTTGATGATTTCACCATAACCTTCAAATCCTAATATCGGACTTAATTGTTCTTTGGTGGAAGTAAATCTCAACGGACCTAATCCGATATAATCACAGTGTTCCGCCATTCTCTGAAGAATATCTGAAAAAGTATTGGCGGTTCCTCCGATGATTTTATGCTCTCCCAAAATGTATCTCGCCTTTTCTACAGACATATCTTTCAATCCCAAATGAACACCATCCGCATCAACGTCTTTTGCGATCTGAACATGATCGTTAATGATAAAAACAGCCTGATAATCTGCACATAACTTTTTTGAAATTTCACTGAGTGTGATAAAATCTTTTTCGGGTGTATTTTTCCAGCGAACCTGTATCCATTTTGCGCCATAATCAAGAGCTTTTCGGATGTTTAACTCCTGATCTTCTAATTTTGAACCCTGAGAGATGTATTGTAATTTTTCCATTTTTCAATTTTGATTTTAACACTAAGAACGCTAAGATTTTTTTTAACTACTAAATGTTTTTTAAGTTCGCAAAGGCGTTTCACTTAGCAAAGAACACAAAGTTTTAATATTAATTTTCAGGAGTGAAATCCTAAAAACATCTGATTGCTTGTTAAAAATTTTTCGATGTATAATTTTCCTTTTCGGCAGGCATTTTCCAAATTTTCTCCTTTTGCTAAATGACTCGCAATTGCGGAAGAAAGTACGCAGCCTGAACCGTGTTTCGGATAAAATACAGAAAACGTCTCACTCGGTTCAATAAATATTTCTTTTCCGTTTTGAATTAAAATATCTGTTCCGATTTTATCTTCACGATGTCCGCCTTTTATTAATACGGAAGATCCATTTTTTGATGGTTCAAAAAGACGATCTTCTTTCAAAACGTTGTATTCATAATAGTTGGGTGTGATTAAATCAATCTGGTCTAAAACATTTTTTAAATCTGAAATGGTATTTAGATCAAAAAAGGAAAATTCCGATGTGCTTTTTAAAACCGGATCCCAGACAATTTTTACTTCAGGATTAATCAATTTAAGCTTTTTTACAATCTGAGCTAAAAATTCCGCATCTTTTACCACTCCGATTTTCACCGTATCAACTTTATATTTTTTCATCAAAGCATCGGTCGCTGATAAAATTTCATCTATCGGCTGCCATTGAAGAGTATAAAATTCGGACTCTGTTTGTAAAGTCATTGCTGTACAGACAGCCAATCCGTGAACTTTTAACTGTTCAAATGTTTTAATATCTGCCAATACACCGGCTCCGCCACTTGGATCGAAACCGGCAATGCTCATTACGAAAGGACGCTCTTTCTGCATTTTCTGAAAATATCTAAAGGATTATTACTCTCCCAAATTGCACCCAACAAAGCCACTCCGTCTACTCTGCTGTTGAAAACTTCGCTGATATTTTTTTCATGAATTCCTCCCAAAGCAATCAGTTTTACGTTTGGATGATTCCGTTTTTGAATCTCATTCAAAATATTCGAATTTTCTCCGTATGCTTTTTTTGAAATACTCGGAAAAACCGGACTAATAAAAGCATATTCCCAATCCTCAGATAATTCATTAAAAGTTTTAATATCATGAACAGAAGTGGAAATCGTTTGATCTGCGAAAGGTTTAAACAAATCATTCTGTCTGTCAATTTCTCTGAAATGAAATCTTGAAATATTAAAACGTTCAGCTAAATTGTGATGACTGTGCAAAACCAATTGATGATGAAATTCAGAATGTATGTTTTGGATAAAATCCGTCATTTCATCTGAATGGATAAAAGGTTTCCTGATATGAAGCAAATCCAGCCCTTCCTGAAATAATGCATTGATGATTTCAGTTTCATTCTGAACCAGTTCTTCAGGAGTGATTACGACGATCATATATAGATTTCCTTTCCTTTTTCGATGAATTCCTGCGATTTATCCAGCATTCCCTGTTCGGCAGATTCCCGAATTTCCTGAGTAATTTTCATGGAACAGAATTTAGGTCCGCACATCGAGCAGAAATGGGCTACTTTTGCTCCGTCTGCCGGAAGCGTTTCATCGTGATAAGATCTCGCGGTTTCAGGATCCAAAGAAAGATTGAACTGATCTTCCCACCGGAATTCGAATCTGGCTTTGCTCAACGCGTTGTCTCTGTATTGTGCTCCGGGATGTCCTTTTGCCAAATCCGCAGCATGAGCCGCCAATTTATACGTAATCACCCCCACTTTTACATCATCTTTGTTAGGAAGTCCCAAATGTTCTTTCGGTGTAACGTAACACAACATTGCGCAGCCAAACCAACCGATCATTGCCGCACCGATTCCTGAAGTGATGTGGTCGTAACCCGGTGCAATATCTGTAGTTAAAGGTCCCAAAGTGTAAAACGGAGCTTCATCACACACTTCCAACTGCTTCTCCATATTTTCTTTAATCATATGCATCGGAACGTGACCGGGACCTTCGATCATCACCTGAACATTATGTTTCCATGCGATTTTCGTTAATTCTCCTAAAGTTTCAAGCTCTGCAAACTGCGCTTCATCGTTGGCATCGGCAATTGAACCGGGACGAAGACCATCACCCAACGAAAAGGCAACGTCATATTTTTTCATGATTTCGCAGATTTCCTCGAAGTGGGTGTACAAGAAGTTTTCTTTGTGATGAAATAAGCACCATTTTGCCATAATTGAACCTCCTCTGGAAACAATTCCTGTCACCCGTTTTGCTGTTAAATGAATATATCTCAGTAAAACTCCGGCATGGATCGTGAAGTAAGACACACCCTGTTCTGCCTGTTCGATCAAGGTATCTTTAAAAATCTCCCACGTTAAATCTTCTGCAACGCCTTTTACTTTTTCCAATGCCTGATAAATCGGAACGGTACCAATGGGAACTGGACTGTTTCTGATGATCCACTCTCTGGTTTCGTGGATGTTTTTTCCGGTTGATAAGTCCATGATGGTATCTGCGCCCCATCGACAAGCCCAGACTGCTTTTTCCACTTCTTCTTCAATGCTTGATGAAACGGCACTGTTTCCGATGTTGGCATTAATTTTAACTAAAAAATTCCGCCCGATAATCATGGGTTCGCTTTCGGGATGATTGATGTTATTGGGAATGATGGCTCTTCCTGCCGCAATTTCGTCTCTTACAAATTCAGGTGTGATTTTATTCTTTGGCGTTTTTGCACCGAAACTGTTTCCCGGATGCTGGAAAGCCATTTCTTTTGAAACGGAATCCAATTGCTCAATTCTTTGATTTTCTCTGATGGCAATATATTCCATTTCAGGAGTGATGATACCCTGTTTTGCGTAATACAACTGGGTAACTTCTTTACCTTCTTTGGCTACTTTAGGTTTATGATTATATGAAAAGCGCAGTTGATCTAATTTTGAATCTGCAAGGCGGGCTTTTCCGTACTCTGACGTAATTCCGTCGAGAATTTCTACGTCATTCCTGTTTAAAATCCACTGTTCCCGGATTCTTGGGAGTCCTTTTTCGATATTGATTTCAAAATTTTCGTCGGTGTAAGGTCCTGATGTATCATAAATGGTAACAGGAGGATTTTCATCCATTTTTCCGTTGCTGAGTTTTGTCGGACTAAGCTGGATTTCGCGCATCGCTATATGGATCGGGTGAATTTTCCCTTCAACATAGATTTTTTTTGAGTTCGGAAATGGTGAACGTGTGATGTTATGAGCCATAAAAATATTTTTTTAACCACCCTGAGTGGCTGTGATAATTAAAACTGAATCTTTGTCGTTGAGGAATGTTTCTGCCCAGAATGACTGCGGAATGATACGGTTGTTGAGTGCTACAGCAATTCCTTTTTTCTTTTCAGGTAATTCCATAGCAATAAGTGCTTCCAGATTTTCGGGAAGTTTTTCGAACTTTTTTGTCGTGTGATTGATTGTGAGCTCCATTCCTAAATTTTTAAAAACACTTTAGGAATGCCCATTATTGTACAGTAGAATGTACAGCAAAGTCATCTCACTTTTCCCTACGCTAGTATGATCTAGAAATCAGGTTCAAAGGGTAAATTCTCAGCCCGTCTTTTCAACGGACACCCCTAAAGTATGGGACGAAGTTAGACATTTTTTTGAAATGGGCAAAATTTGTGAGGGAGGGAGGTTGGAAGTTTTTGATTTTGCTAATGACAAAGATGTTTTAATTTTAACGCAAAAAATTCTTATTGAGGATTCTTAATTTAGTAAGCAGAGGCAAATATATTTGCTATGCGAAGCTTGAAAATATTCTTTTATATCTTGCTGATTTTGCGGATGATACAGATGTTTTGATTTTAACGCAAAGAACTCCTATTTAGGTTTCTTAGTTTAGTAAGCAAAGGCAAATAAATTTGCGGCGCGAAGCATGAAGATATTCTTTTATATCTCGCGGATTTTGCTGATTGTGCGGATGTTTTTTGATTTAATTCAAATACTGAAAACAAACGACCGCAATCTAGCCTCGATTGAGCGGCGTGTCTGAGCTCTTTTCTGTATTTCGGCGGCGGCTTCGCCGCCGCCGAAATACAGAAAAAGCGAGTAGCGAAAGCGGGAAATAGCTCCTAAAAATAAAAAAGACCATCTCCGGATCAAGATAGTCTTTGGTGTTTAAGACAATATATTATAAAGAAAATTAACAGCCACACATTCCTTTTTTAGAATAGAAATAGGCTTTTTTTCTGTAAATGATTTTTATTGAATAGATTTTATTTTCAATACAGGATTCTCCGTCTTTTACTGATTTCGTTTCGCGGATGTAAATTTTATAGGTTTTGTTTCCGAACGCTTCAGGATATTCTTTTGTTCCTTTGATGGAAGGAAAAATTTCATCTTTTCCGTTAAAATTGAATAATGCTCCTTCATCTTCAGATAAGTTTGCAACCGGATTATTCTTCCCATCGATATAACAGCCTGCATGCATTTTGGGATCTTTCAGATCATGAAGAACAGGTTTTTGGGCAGAGAAGTTATTGATTAAAAGAAAAATGACTAAGAATAATAGATTTTTCATCGCAATTGTTTTAATTAAAGGAAATAACTTAACCCTGCTTTATAACGGTTCAGTCTGTCGGGCAAGCCGTTGTATCCTCCGTTAATGGTTTTTGTGATTTTTTTGAAAATAACCAGATTATTTCCGGTATCAATGCTTTTGGTAATGTCAATCTGATCTGCCAAAGCATTTAGTTTTCTGCTATTCCAGAACCAACCCGCACTTTCTGCTGCGTTTTTGAGTTGGACAGCATTACATTTCGTAACATTTTTACCTCCTAAAAATGTAGGATTTGTTACAAAATCAGTTCCTAAAGCCAATGAAACGGCTTTATAATTGGCTCTTCCGGTAATCTGAATGAGCCCTCTTCCTTTAAATTTTACCCCATCTCCTTTCTGGGTATTTCCTAAATCTGCTCTCCCTTCATAAGCGCTTCCACTCGCGAGTTCTTCGGTGTAAAATAATCCGCCGCTTTCGTGGCCGACCTGTGCAAGAAAATTAAGCATTCGTGAAGGCGTGTTGATGGAAAATTTATCACATGTTGCTGTAACGTACGGTAAGAATTGCGAAGCATATGCAGTTTTTGAGCAGGTAGCTTCTTTAAGTTGTCCCAATGTAAGCATGATTATTGTTCTTTAGATTGATAGTGTAAAACTATTTTTAAAAAACAATAATCATTACAGTAAAATCCCTGTTTTTGGATAAGTGTTTTTACGGAAATTTACTCTTCGCAAGCTCTCCAAACGGCATCATTTTGAGGAACCTGAGCAATAATCTGAATATTTTCTTTGGTAACAGGATGGATGAATTCCAGTTTTCTGGCGTGAAGATTAATTCCGCCATCGGGATTGGAACGCGGTGAACCGTATTTTAAATCTCCTTTAATGGGAACTCCTGTTTTTGACAACTGTGCTCTGATCTGATGATGTCTTCCGGTTTCAAGATCAATTTCCAATAAAAGATAATTGTCTAAAGTTTTGATGATATTGTACGTAAGAATGGCTTCTTTTGCGCCTTCAGTTGCTTTTGGAAAAACAATGGCTTTGTTATTTTTTTCGTTTTTCTTTAAATAATGAACCAGTCTTTGGGTTTTGGGAATCATCTCTTTTGCGACAACTGCCCAATATGTTTTTTTTACTTCACGGTTTTTCACCATCTGCGTGATACGGGACAGTGCTTTGGAAGTTTTAGCATAAATCACAAGACCTGAAGTCGGTCTGTCTATACGATGAACCAAACCGAGAAACACATTTCCCGGTTTGTTATCTCTTTTTTTTATAAAATCTTTAATTAATTCCAATAAAGAATCATCGCCGGTTTTGTCTCCCTGTACAAGCTGTCCGACTTTTTTATTGATTACAAGAAGATGGTTGTCTTCATAAACAATCTGTTCTTCCATGTTCTACTGACGATAATTGGATCTGTTGGCAAAAGAAATAATTACCCCTGCCAAAAGACCGATGGTTTTCATTCCTGTAAGATTCGATTCATAAGGTAAAAATGCTCCGATAATGCAAAGTGCAGCAGCAGCATACATCGGATAAACAAATTTCCTGTTCAGCAGTAAAGGAGCCTGTAAAATGAAGCTCACTCCTACGATGATGTAAAATATTCTTCCGGAAAGAAGTTGGTTAATATCAGGAGAAAATAGCTTAAACCATCCTACCGCAAGACAAACTACGGCTAAAATAGAAATAACCCCCTGAATGGTCTGAAGTTTCTGATGATCCATTAATAGCTTTCGTTTTGGTTAGGAAATTCCTGAGTTTTCACATCTTTCACGTATTGCGCAACTGCTCCGGTGATTTCTGTATACAAATCCAGATATCTTCTTAAAAATTTTGGGCTGAAGCCTTTGTTCATTCCTACCATATCATGATACACCAAAACCTGTCCGTCGCAATGCGCTCCAGCTCCGATTCCGATGGTTGGAATAGAAATAGATTCGGTTACTTTTTTAGCTAAATCTGCCGGTATTTTTTCTAAAACTACTGCAAAACATCCTAATTCTTCCAAAAGTTGTGCATCTGCAATTAATTTTTCAGCTTCTGCCTCTTCTTTGGCTCTTACTTTATATGTTCCGAATTTGTAGATTGATTGTGGTGTTAATCCCAAATGTCCCATTACAGGAATTCCTGCGTTGATAATTTTTTTAATTGATTTTGAAATTTCTTTCCCGCCTTCAATTTTCACTGCATGAGCTCCGCCTTCTTTCATCATTCTTACGGCAGATTCCAAAGCTTTTTCGGGATTACTCTGATACGTTCCGAAAGGTAAATCGGCAACTACCAAAGCTCTGTCGGTTCCTCTGACTACACTTTGAGAATGGTAAATCATCTGATCCAAAGTAATTGGCAATGTGGTTTCAAAACCAGCCATTACGTTTGCCGCAGAATCTCCGATCAAAACCGCATCAATTCCTCCCGCATCCACCATTTTCGCAGTGGTATAATCGTATGCCGTAAGCATCGTTATTTTTTCCTTGTCGAATTTCATTTTACGCAAGGTTTCAGTTGTAACTTTTTTAATTTCAGAATGAACAGACATAATGTATCTATTTTTTAAAAGTTAAAAGTCGGCATTTAGCCGACTTCAAGTTTGTATGATTTATAAAACTACGTGACCTAGTTTCATTAATTTGTCGTGGTTGAGAATTTTGATGTTTCTTCCGTCTACTTCGATGAGATGGTCTCCTTTGAATTCGGAGATCAGACGGATTGCACTTTCGGTTGCGGTTCCGATGATATTGGCGATTTCTTCTCTTGTTAAAGAAATTTTAATAAATCCTTCCGGATCAACTCCTAATTTCTGTTCTAATAACAGAAGAATTTCCGCGAGTCTTTCTCTTACGGTTTTCTGAGCAAGGAAAGTAATGGTATTGGAAGACTCTCCCAGTTCGTAAGCGATTTTCTGAAGCATCACAAAGGAAAGCT
This sequence comes from Chryseobacterium urinae, assembly GCF_030518295.1. NCBI lineage: Bacteria > Pseudomonadati > Bacteroidota > Flavobacteriia > Flavobacteriales > Weeksellaceae > Chryseobacterium > Chryseobacterium urinae. The sequence continues at coordinate 40,526 of NZ_JAULSJ010000017.1, forward strand.
GGGAATCTACCTCCAACAGATACATAAAAATATCCGCCGGTAAAAAAGTAGCTTCAATATCCGTCATTGCTTCTGCTTTCGCCTGAAAATTTTCTCCGCAAAGCAAAGAACGGTAACCGATGATGTCGCCTTCTTTAATGAATCTCAGAATCTGATCTTTCCCGAAAGCTCCTGATTTTGATAATTTCGCAGCTCCTTTTTCCAGAACGAACACACCTTTCGGCGTTTCCCCGTCTTCGAAAATGGTTTCGTGTTTTTGAAAACTCAGTTTCTTTTTAGCGTTAATGTATTTTTCAAAATCAGCACTGGAAAGCCTTTCCCTGAATGATTTATCATTAAAAACTCTTGCGAACCTCTCCTCGATTGCAATTTGTTGTTCCTGCGACATTTTATATGACATTTATCACAAAAATAGAACTTTTTAACTCGATAAACAAAAAAAATTGTTATAATTTTGTAGTTCAATAATTTATGAAGGTGAGCGAGAACTGTTTTCATTGTGGTCAAGGGATCGAAAAAGAAAGAATTTTGTTTGATGAAAAGACTTTCTGCTGCAACGGTTGCAAATCTGTTTATGAAATTCTGAATACGAACAACTTAAGTAATTTTTATGAATTAAATAAACGTGCAGGAATCCGTCCGGACGAAAGTTCTTCACAGTTTGAATATCTCGACACTCCTGAAATTTTTGAAAAGGTAACAGATTTTTCTGAAGGAAGCACAAGTTTAGTCACTTTTAAAATTCCTGTAATCCACTGTTCTTCTTGTATATGGCTTTTGGAAAGTCTTAATACACTGAACAAACACATTAAATATTCTCAGGTTAACTTCACCAGAAAGACCTTACAGATCTCTTTTAATCATAACGATTTAAAATTAAGCGAATTAGCTAATTTTTTAACGAATTTAGGCTACAAACCGGTCATCAGTCTGGAAACCGCTGATAAAAACGTTGAAAATTTAGATAAATCTTTACTGGTAAAATTTGCTATTGCGGCTTTTGCCTTCGGAAACGGGATGTTCCTTGCTTTTCCGGAATATGTAGGCGGAGAAGATTACTGGATGGAGCATTACAAAGGTCTTTTCAGGGCTTTGATGTGTCTTTTGTCTATTCCGGTGGTAGTATATTCTGCTTCAGATTATTATAAATCCGCTTGGTATGGTCTGAAAAACAAAATCGTGAATATTGATGTTCCGATTGTTTTGGGAATTATTGTCCTTTTCGGGCGAAGTTTATATGAAGTTGCCACGAATTACGGTCCGGGATATTTTGATACTTTGTGCGGACTTCTGTTCTTCATGCTTTTGGGTAAAATCTTTCAGAAAAGAACGTACAACGCGCTTTCATACGACAGAGATTACAAATCTTTCTATCCGATTGCCGTTACAAAAGTTGATTTTGAAGGAAAACAGGAAAATATTCTGCTTTCTGAGGTTAAAGTGGGCGACCGGATTTTGGTAAGAAATCAGGAGATTATTCCTGTGGACTCAATTTTAATTAATGGTGAAGGTAATATTGACAACAGTTTCATTACCGGAGAAAGCGAAAGCATCAGCAAACAGCCGGGAGATAAAATTTTTGCCGGAGGAAAACAGATCGGATCTTCATTGGAACTTGAAGTTATTAAGAATGTTGACCAAAGTTATCTTACCCAGCTTTGGAATAAGGAAGCCTTTAAGAAACATGAAACCGGACTTGATACGTTAACGAATAACATCAGTAAATATTTCACTTTCATTATTTTAGGAATTGCACTGTTTTCAGCAATCTATTGGTATACCGTAGATTTGGAGAAAATGTTTCAGGTAATTTCTGCGATTCTTATCATTGCGTGTCCATGCGCGCTTGCGTTGTCTGCTCCGTTTACATTCGGGCACATTATGAGAATTCTGGGCAGAAATAAATTTTACGTAAAAGATACTTTAACAATTGAGAAAATTGCCAAATTAGACACGATTGTTTTTGATAAAACCGGAACTATTACGCACAGAAAAAAATCAAATATTAAATTCGAAGGCACTGAGATAAAAGAATTTGATTTACTGAATATCAAAACGTTACTAAAAAATTCCAATCATCCGCTTTCAAAATCATTATACGAATTCATAGAGGCAAAAGATGAATATTTCCCAGTTGAAAATTTTCAGGAAATTTCAGGAAAAGGTTACGAAGCAAGTGTACGTGGAAATGTTTATAAAATCGGTTCTGCGAGGTACAATAATCAGGAATCAAAAAACCTTGAAACTGCCGTTTATATCAGTAAAAACAATGAATTTTTAGGGAAATTTATCTTTAAGAATGAATACCGCGAGAATTTAAAGGATTTGTTTAAAAAACTTACCCATTATAAAGTTTTCATTCTGAGTGGCGACAATTCTTCAGAGGAAAATCAATTAAAGGAATTGATTCCGAATTACAAAGGAATGGCTTTCAATCAAAATCCTGAAGACAAGCTGAATTATATTCAAAACCTTCAGAATCAGAACATGAAAGTTGCGATGCTTGGAGACGGACTGAATGATGCCGGAGCTTTAAAACAAAGCAATGTAGGTATTGCGATTGCAGATGATTCCAACAGTTTTACCCCTTCTTCCGATGTTATCATGAATGGAGAGAAAGTGGTAAGCTTAGATAAATACCTGAATGTCTGCAAAGGATCTATCACGATTGTGAAAATCACATTTATAATCAGTTTTCTTTACAACATTATTGGTTTAAGTTACGCAGTTACAGGACACATGCATCCTCTTTTCGCTGCTTTAATTATGCCTGCAAGTTCTATTACAGTGGTTTCATTCACTACACTTTCGACCTGGATTCTGGGAAGAAAATACTTTAAAAAAGGGGCTTAGAAAGACTTATTTAGATTCGTTTTAAATTAGCCAAAAGCCGTATTTCGTGATGAAAGTCATTATTTTTCACTAAATTTGAAACCCGAAAATACGTTAATTTTGTTGTCTAATGGATATTCTATATTTAATGATCCTGTGCAGCGTTTCTTTGGCTGCAGTTTTCCTGGTCGTGTTTATAGTGTATGCCAGAAAAGGACAGTTTGAAGATGATGAATCTCCGGCTGTACGAATACTCTTCGATTCCGATGAGATCAAGGAAAAAGAAGAATCTGGCAACAAAGAGGGCGATGATGAAAAAGGAGAAAAGAAAAAAATTGAAGAAAAAAGTGAATAGTTGATATGGAAACACAAAAGTTTAGTTATGACAACAGTATTGTTCGGGCATTCCTCTATGCGACCGTTGCTTTCGGGATCATAGGATTTCTGTTCGGACTTACGGCGGCATTAATGCTTTTCTATCCTGAGCTTCCGGAATTCTTTTTTGGAACAGACGATACAACCATTAATAGTTTAGGTGGAAGTATCCAGGGATTGATTAATACTCATGGAGCGTTCGGGTTCGGAAGAATCAGAATGTTGCACACAACCACTGTAATCTTTGCATTCGTAATGAATATCGTTTATGTGGGAGTTTATTACTCTTTACAGCGATTACTGAAAACAAGAATGTACAGTGATACATTGTCCTGGATCCATTTCTGGACATGGCAGATTATGATTCTTGTAACGTACGTTACGTTCTTTATGGGAATCAACACTTCTAAGGAATACGCAGAACACGAATGGCCGATTGATATTTTGATCGCATTCTCATGGATCATCTTCGGAGCCAATATGTTCTTAACGATTGCGAAAAGAAGAGTAAGACACCTTTATGTAGCGATCTGGTTCTACATCGGTACATGGATCGCAGTAGCAATGCTGCACATCTTCAATAACCTTGAAGTACCTTTGTCTTTCACAGGATGGAAATCTTACTCAGCTTATGCAGGGGTAAAAGATGCCATTGTACAATGGTGGTATGGTCACAATGCGGTAGCTTTCGTATTGACGACTCCTGTTCTTGGTTTGATGTATTACTTCTTACCAAAAGCTGCAGACAGACCGGTTTTCTCTTATAAACTGTCTATCATTCACTTCTGGTCATTAATTTTCGTTTATATCTGGGCTGGTCCTCACCACCTTCAGTATACAGCATTACCAGCTTGGGCACAGGCGGTAGGAACCGGTTTCTCTATCATGCTTATTGCACCATCTTGGGGAGGTATGCTTAACGGTCTTCTTACCTTAAGAGGAGCTTGGGATAAAGTAAGAGAAAATCCTATTCTTAAGTTCTTTGTTGTAGCAGTAACGTGCTACGGTATGGCAACTTTCGAGGGACCACTTTTGGCAACAAAAAACATTAACAAAATCGGTCACTTTACAGACTGGGTTATTGGTCACGTACACGTTGGAGCACTTGGATGGAACGGCTTTATGGCGTTTGGTGTAATCTATTATCTTGTACCGATATTGTGGAGAACAAAAATATATTCTACCAAACTGGCAAATCTTCATTTCTGGTTGGGAACATTAGGAATTATTTTCTATGCGGTTCCAATGTATATCTCAGGATTTACACAAGGATTGATGTGGAAACAGTTCAACCCGGACGGAACTTTGGTTTGGAAAAACTGGCTTGATACTGTAACGGCTATTGTTCCTTATTATAAAATGAGATTTGTGGGAGGTATTCTTTATCTTTCCGGAGCTCTTGTAATGGTGGTGAACTTAGTGGCTACTGTAAGAAAAGGATCATTCCAGAAAGATGTCCCTGCTGAAGCACCTGCATTGGCAAACATCAGCGGAAAACGTAAAGAAGGAGAAGGAACTCACCTTTGGTTAGAAAGAACTCCTGTATTATTAGGTATTTTATCTTTATTAACGATTTCAATCGGTAGTATGGTGGAAATTATTCCTACTCTGTCTCTTAAGAAGAGTGTACCTACTATTTCAGCAGTAAAACCATATTCTCCATTAGAATTAGAAGGTAGAGATATCTATATCAGAGAAGGATGTAACGCTTGTCACTCGCAAATGGTAAGACCATTCAGAGATGAGATCGTAAGATTTAACGGTAAAAACGGACAGTACTCCAAAGCCGGGGAATTCGTATACGACAGACCTTTCCTTTGGGGATCTAAAAGAACCGGACCGGATTTGCACAGAGAGGGTGGTAAAAACCCAAGTTCTTGGCACTACAAGCATATGTATAACCCAAGATCAACTTCTGCAGGTTCTATCATGCCTCGTTACCCTTGGTTAATTGCAACTGATTTAGACAGATCTAAAATGGTTGACAAAATGAAATTGATGAAGAGTGCTTTCGAAGTACCTTACACAAAAGCTGAAATAGATTCTGCCAACTCTTGGGCAAACAATCAGGCTTCAAAAATCGTAAGAGATATTATGTCTGAAGCACCGGATTTGAAGGAAGCTTATGCGAAGAGACCTAAAGGAGAATTAGAGAAAAAAGAAGTTGTAGCACTTATCTCTTATCTTCAAAGATTAGGAACAGATATTAAGACAACTGAAATCAAAACAGCAAGTAATAACTAACATATTAAAAGGTTCACATCATGATCCCTCAGAATTTTAAAGACATCTTATCCAATACCGAAAACGCTGGCTTTTACCAGACTTTGGCTTTGATTTTCTTTATGCTGTTCTTCATTGCTTTGGTAATCTACGTTTTTAGCAAGCCTAAAAAATATTACAAAGAGGAAGAAGAAGCGCCTCTGCAGGATGACAGTGATGACGATTTTAATTTAAAAAATTAAACTACTTATTATGAAACAAAGAACACCGGTTGTTATAAACATTTTAATAATAATTGGACTTTTAATAGTTTTTTATTATCTGTTTGTACAAAGCTATGATTTCCTATCTTCTCCTTATTTCTGGGGAACTGTAGTAATCGGAGGTATTTTAGCTTATATCCATAGTGCAATCGGAGATTTAATTGAGAATAATAAATTCAAAAAATTATCTCCTGAAGAAAAGGCAGCTTATTTAGCTGAAAAGAAAGTACCTTACTTTACAAGATTATATAATGCAGCATTCAAGAAGCAATCTGCAGCAGAAGAAAAAGATATCCTTATCGACCACGGTTTCGACGGAATCATGGAGCTGGATAACCAGTTGCCAAAATGGTGGGTAGGTTTATTCTATTTTGGGACTGCTTTTTGTATTGTATATGTAGCAGCATTCTCTTTTACAGATTTCGCACATCCGTTGAGCGAATATGAAAAGGAATACAAAGAACAGTTGGCAGCGATTGAAAAGTATAACAGCGAACAACCTCCGGTAACAATTGAAACAGCTAAATATTCTGCTGATAATATTGCTGAAGGAAAAGAATTGTTCAAAACAAACTGTGCATCTTGTCACAAGGAAGATGGTAGTGGAGGAATTGGTCCAAACCTTACGGATAATTTCTGGATCAACCAGCCTGAGAAAACGTTATTCAAAAACGTATTCAATATGGACTGGAATGGCTCTCCTAACAATCCTGCGATGAGAGCATTTGGTAAGAACGGAGAAGTTTCGGGTGCTGAAATTGAAAAGATTGCGGCATATGTATATCACATCAATCAGGAATTGCCTCCGATAACACCGGCTCAAGGTGGTGCAGCTCCTCAGGGAACAGAGGCACATTGGGAAAAAGAATAATTTAACTTAAATAAATTAGAACATATGAAAAACATAGTTTGTTATTAAATTAAAAAATAGTAACGAATTATGTTTTTCTTTTTTTAAAAACTATCATAAATGTCAGACATAGAAGAAACAGAAGTACGCGGAGGACAGGGACAAGTTCTGGACCCTGAAACTTATAGAGATTCTATCGGGACAATGGAACGATCCGGTAAGAGGAAATGGGTTTTTCCCAGAAAACCAAAAGGAAAATATACCAACTACCGAAGCATTGTAAGTTATGTTTTACTGTTGATTTATTTTGCAGTGCCATTCATCAAAATTAATGGTAATCCTCTTATTTTATTTAATGTAATTGACAGGGAGTTCTTCATCTTTGGACAGCCTTTTTATCCACAGGATTTTTTTATCCTTACACTTGGCGCAATTACTTCTTTAATATTCATCATCATTTTTACGATGGCTTTCGGGAGAATTTTCTGCGGATGGATCTGTCCTCAGACAATTTTTTTAGAATTTATCTTCCGTAAAATAGATTATCTTATTGAGGGAGACAGAAACAAGCAGATGAAGCTTGACAGACAGGAGTGGAACAGCGAAAAGATCCTTAAAAGAAGTCTTAAATGGACGATCTTTCTTGTGATTTCGTTAATTATTACTCACTTCATGTTCATGTATATCGTAGGATATGAAGAAGTATTCAGAATAGTTTCTGAAGGACCTTTTGCCAATCCTACCAACTTTATTGTTATGATTCTTTTAACCGCTGCATTTTACTTTGTATTTGCATGGTTCAGAGAGCAGGTTTGTACATTGGTTTGTCCTTACGGTAGATTACAGGGGGTTTTAATAGATAAAGATACCATTAATGTTTTCTACGATTTTAAGAGAGGTGAAAACAGAGCAAAATGGAGAAAAGGAGAAGACAGAAAAGCAGCCGGAAAAGGTGATTGTATCGATTGTCATCAATGTGTGGTGGTTTGTCCTACCGGAATAGACATCAGAGACGGACAACAGCTTGAGTGTGTAAACTGTACAGCTTGTATTGATGCCTGTGATGAAGTTATGGAAAAGGTAGGTCTTCCGAAAGGATTGATAAGATACGCCACCGAAAACGAGATCGAGAAGCAGACCGAGTTTAAGTTTACAGGAAGAATGAAAGGTTTTGCTGTGGTTCTTTTACTGCTTACAGGATTTTTAGGCTATCTTCTTACAAGCAGAGCCGAAATGGAAGCCAAATTCATTAAACCTGCAGGAAGCACGTTCTTTGTGAGAGACGGAAAAATTACCAATACGTACAATTATACTTTTTTAAATAAAACCAACGAGAAAAAAATTGTAACCATCAAGATTATCGAGCCGAAACATGGAGAGGTGATCTACAGCGAATCGAGTAAAATTTCTGTAGACAGAGACAAAATTACCAAAGGAACCATCAACATCAGTTTTCCGGAAAATGAAATGACGCTTTCCAAGCAGAACATCACAATCGGAGTTTATGATATGAAGGGGAAACTGGTAGATTCATACAAAACATATTTTGAAGGACCATTCAAATTACAATTTTAATTTTTAGAAATGAAAAACTTTAATTGGGGACACGGTGTAATTATCGCTTTAGCATCCTTTATGATCTTTATTTTATCCATGATGTTTCTTTTTCCGAACGGACAGAAGAATTCTGAAATGGTAACGGATAATTATTATGAAGAAGAACTGAAATATCAGGACGTAATTGATGCTAAGAAAAGAGCTGACGAACTGAAGGAAAAACCTGTTTACAACCAGAATCCAGCAGGAATAAGAATCACTTTTCCAAAAGACTATAATAACTCTAATACTTCCGTAAAATTTGTACTGAACAGAACCGACGATCAGAACCTGGATGTTCATAAAACGGTACAGTTGGATGCCAATCAGTCTTTTTTAATTCCTGCACAGGTTCTGAAACTGGGGAATTATACCCTTCGTTTGAGCTGGACAAAAGATAAAACAGACTACAGAATGGATTATGATGTGATATGGAAATAGCACTTGTAATATCGGCAATCGGGTTGGGTTTTGCATCAGGATTCCACTGTATCGGAATGTGCGGACCTATTGCATTGTCGATGGGATTAACAAAAAAACAGGCAACCAATTTCTACCTTCAGAATCTCACTTATCAATTCGGAAGAATTTTCACCTATTCCCTTTTGGGAGCAATTCTTGGAATTATTGGTGAAGGTTTTGAAATGGCGGGTTTCCAGAAATATCTTACAATTGCTGTGGGAATTCTGCTTATTGTAATGGCTGTTTTTTCGTTTGGAGGAAAAGATTTTGCTTCTAAAGTTCCGGTTTTTTCAAAATTTTTATTCAAAGTAAAATCGAATTTGGGAAGACTGCTTCAAAAGGCAGATTACCGTTCAAGATTTACGACAGGTCTTCTGAATGGTTTTTTACCCTGTGGAATGGTTTATATGGCTTTAACGGCAAGTTTAGCAAGCGGAGGAATATGGCAGGGCGCTTTGTATATGGCTTTATTTGGTTTGGGAACACTTCCTTTTATGTTCGCGGTAGTTTTGGTCGGAAATCTCATGAATCAGACTTTTAGAGTGAAAGTTTTAAAAGTGATTCCGATTATCATGATTATTTTGGGCGGACTTTTTATTGTCCGGGGAATGGAACTGGGAATCCCCTATATCTCTCCGAGAGCAGAAGCGATGACGATCTCAAAAGACAATCAGGGAGACTGCCATTTGCCGGGAGATCACAGTACGCATGATCATAGTAAAGTAAATTGTCATTAGTAGTAATGCTAAATTTAAAAGATTTAACCCTCTGAAGTATATCCGGAGGTTTTTTTAATTATAATTCGGAATGATCAAACCAGACATTAACGTTATATAAATCATACAAATAACAATTTATTCACGCAAAAATTCGATTAAAAATTTAATACAGTTACCAATATTATCTTTTAAATTCAATTTTATTATACAATCAATTTCGTATCTTTATTGTAACTAAAAATTTAATATATGTATATAAAGCTACCTTTTCCCTCATTTCAGAAAATTCAAAAACATCAAACACTAAGCTACCTTAGTAAAATTGCATGTCATGCGTTTACGGTTGGTGCTATTTTATTTTTTTCAGCAACGAAAGCCCAAACTTCAGTAACTGTTCCTAATTTGACTTCAACAGCAGCTTTTACAGGACCTTTTGCTAACTCTACCAGAACTTATCAACTGATTATTGATGACTCTCAGCTTACTGCCTTATCAGGAAAGTATCTTACTTCGATATCACTTAGAATTCCTGCAAGTGCAGCCTCTGCATGGCCTGCCTCAAATACCACCTATCCGGATTATCAGATTTACCTTAGTGACGGCGTAGAGCCGGCTAACAGACAGCTTAATTTTGCAGCCAACGTAGTAGGAACACAGACACAGGTTCGTTCGGGAAGTCTTTTAATACCATCCGGCGCTGTTACGAACAATGGAAGTTTCAGTTTTGATATAAATTTCAATACTCCTTATTTATATACAGGTACTAACCTTGTAATAGAAATACGTCATACCGGAAGCAACGGAACAACAACTTCTGTTGATGCAGTAGGAACAGGTGTTTCGGGATATGGTACACTTTTTACCGCTTGCTGGTCGAGCTCAACATCTGTACTGCAAGGAAACTTTTCTTATGTGAAAATTAATTCCGGAAGTGTGTTGGGGGTGAAGTCTGTTGAAATAGATGGAGACACCTCTGTTTATCCTAATCCTGTAAAAGATCTGTTATATGTAAAATCAGCTAACGACATAGTGGAATTAAATATTTTCAATATGGTTGGGCAAAAAGTCTATTCACAAAAGAATTCAGTTAAAAATCCACAACTGAATGCATCAGGTTTAGCCAAAGGAAATTATATTTTACAAATGATTGACAAAAACGGAAACTCAACGTCAACACGATTCATTAAAGATTAATCATGAATTAATTTCAAATGAAATCGTTTAGATAAACCAAATAAAAAACCACTGAAAAACAGTGGTTTTTATTGTATATAGACAAAATTTTATTTAGCTGATAAAATCAAACTTCGCATATTCAGCGACTTTCTTCGGAAGTTTAATTCCTTCCTCTGTCTGATTATTTTCCAGTAAAGCAGCCATAATTCTTGGCAATGCCATTGCAGAACCGTTCAGGGTGTGAACCAACTGAGACTTTCCGTCTGCTTTATATCGGCATTTCAGTCTGTTTGCCTGGAAGGTTTCAAAATTGGAAACGGAACTTACTTCAAGCCATTTTTCCTGAGCTGCACTCCAAACTTCGAAATCATACGTCATAGCAGAAGCAAAACCTGTGTCTCCTCCACAAAGTCTTAAAACACGGTATGGCAATTCAAGATCGCTTAAAATTTCTTCGATGTGTTCTACCATTTCTTCTAAAACTTCATAAGAATTTTCCGGTTTTTCAATTCTTACGATCTCAACTTTTTCAAACTGGTGAAGACGGTTTAAACCTCTTACATGTGATCCGTAACTTCCCGCTTCTCTTCTGTAGCATTGAGAGAAGGCTGTATTTTTAACCGGAAGATCTTTTTCTTCAAATAATACATCGCGATAGAGATTCGTTACAGGAACTTCTGCGGTAGGAATCAGATATAAATCATCTAATCCGATATGATACATCTGTCCTTCTTTATCCGGCAACTGTCCTGTTCCGTATCCAGAAGCTTCATTTACAACGTGAGGAGGATTTACTTCCATATATCCTTTCTCAACATTTTTATCTAAAAAATACTGAACCAAAGCTCTCTGCAATCTTGCGCCTTTTCCTAAATATACCGGAAAACCTGCTCCGGCAATTTTTACGCCCAATTCAAAATCGATAAGATTGTATTTTTTTGCCAGTTCCCAGTGAGGAATTGCTCCCTCACCCAGACCTTCCACATCGTGAGACTGATAGATAATTTCGTTATCATCTGCAGAAGCACCATTTTTTACTTTTTCATGAGGAATGTTCGGCAATTGATACAAAATATCCAGTAATGCTTTTTCTTTTACATCTAACTGAGCTTTCAATTCCGACGTCGACTCTTTGTACTGTGCTGTTTTAGATTTTGCGGATTCTGCTTCTTCTTTTTTTCCTTCTTTCATTAAAAGTCCGATTTCTTTGGAGATTTTATTGATTTCTGAAAGTTGGGAATCCAATTCAAACTGAATTTTTTTTCTTTCTTCGTCGGTAGCAATAGCCTCGTCTACCAACTCAAGATTCTTGAATTGTCTTTTCTTAAGACCTTCTAAAACGCGCTCTTTATTGTCGCGCAAAAAATTGACTTGTAACATTTTATTTAGATGTTAGTTATTAGAATGTTGAACATCAGAATGTCAACAGTTTTGCAAATGTATAAAATTATTTTACGATAGTAACAACATTCGGGGAACCCGGTGTTTTTGTAAACCTTAAAGTGTCGTTGTAATAGACTTTCGAGACCTCAAAAACCGAAGGCGTCATGCGATACTGAATTCTAAGCCTTTCATTAATGGTATCAAGAATCGTATTGTTAAGTCTCTTCACCAGTGAAACCGTAATTACCGACTGATAGGTCTTGTTATTCGGATCCAGCGTATCCAGCCCTACTCTTTTGGCTCCTGCAATATATTCAATAAAAAGGGTGGAATCTGCCGTTGCCCGCAAAGTACTGCTTACCGGAGAAACATCTTTAGATCCATTAACATCGTTCAGAGAGTACGTAAAATAGGTCTGATCTTTTTTAGCATGAAACAGATCTCGTCCCGCTCCGTTTTTCATATAAACATTCAAAATCTGATCGATTTTCTGCAAATCTTCATCATCCGTTCTGCAGCTCAGAAAGGCACAAAAAATAACCAGAAATCCAAAAACAATATTTCTCATTTCCAACAAAGATAAAAACTTATTTTTATTTAGAACTTTTATTTTTTCTTTAAGAATTTATTTAAAAGCAAATTAATTTCAGCTTTTGAAAGAATAAAATCCTGAAAACGAAATTCTGTCATCTGATAAAATCTCCAGAATAGAATCCCGGAAGAAATACAATATGAGACAGAAGTAATAATACATGCACCACGAATTCCCCATTTGGGAATGATGCAAAAAGAAGAAATTATTGTGAAAACAAGTCCTATTAAAGATTTTACATTTAAAATTCTTAATTTATTGATACCCGCAAAATAATGACCAATAATATTGCTTACCGCAATTGCCAGAATCCCCGGAGAGAGAAAAAGGATAATTTCTTTGGTCTGACTGAAATCTTTTCCAAAAATCATGGAATATAACTGCCCAGGAATAAGCAACATGGCTAAAATAAATGATAATGTAACTAAAAAACTAATTTTTAAAGAAACTTTGGTCTTTTCTATAGCTTCGTCTGCATTACTGTTATTTAAAACATCCGAATAAAGAACCACCGATAAACTTCTGCTTACCGTCCATATTGCTTCAGAAAATGCTATTCCAACAGAGAAAATTCCCACACTTACTACTCCTTTGAAATATTCGAGAAAATAAAAGGATAGTCTGTTATTTAAAAATTGTAAGAAAGCGCTAAGCTGAGTTTTCCAACCATAATTGAATAATTTCCCGCCAATTTTTTTAGAGAATGAAATTCGTTTTAAGTCGCAAGTTTTAAAAACCTGAAAACTACTTCCTAACAACAGAATGCCAAAACTCCCTATTTGTGCCAAAAAATAAGCATCTACTGAGGTTATTTTAATCAGATAAACTATAATCAGAATAAAAATAATATGTACAATCTGCTGTAATGCCGTATATATATTGAACATTCTGATATTTTGCTGACCTACAAATAAATTTACATTTGCAGCCAAAATGGATGATAAGACAGAGAGCATAATCAGATACCCAAAATATGCCGAAGCATTGTTAAATCTAAAGATTAAAGGAACTAAAATCCCAACTAAAACCGACCATAAATAAGCAAACGGTAAAATTTCCTCTGTTTTAAACTTTGAAGCGAAATAGCTCATACTGCTTCCTACAAAAATATTCGCAAAAAAACTGATGACCGTAAGATCTGCGATTACTAAAGAAATGAAGCCTTTTCCTTCACTCCCCCACATATTTGTAGAGTAAATGACTAATCCGAAATTTAATATCAAAATTAAAAACCTTGATGCAAAGGTTTTAAGAATCGTATTTTGCTTCATCTTATTTTGTTGAAGTTTTGATGAAGTTTAAGAATAAACTTTTAATGATATTCCAGTTATATTTTTGTTCATAAGCCAATCTTGCATTTTTTGCATGAAGCGAATATAATTCAGGATTATTAATATAAGTAAGAATACTATTCGCAATAGCATCAGAATCTTCAGGATTAACCAGAAAACCAAATTCTGAAACATTCATATGTTTGCGTATGGCTTTAAGATCTGTATAAATTACAGGCTTTCCCGATGCCAAATAATAAAATATTTTTATTGGCAGACAATGATGATTTTCAGAATTCATCGTTCGAAGATCAAAACAAATATCGGCTTCGGAATACGCTTCTGTAAAAGTTTCGAATGAAGCAGATTTCTCTATTTTAATATGTTCAAACTGATATTTTTTAAGCTGCTCTGAGAAGTATTGTTCATCTTTTTCTTTTCTTAAACCTCCAATTAAAAGAATTGAAATCTCAAGTTCAGGTTTTTTCTTTCTTAAACAATCCACAGCGAGGAAAAAATTTCCGATGCCTTTTTCTTCTGAAAACTGACCGGTATAACAAAGTGTGATTTTACTGGGATCTAGTTTTTTAATATTCTGATGGATGTAAATTTCATCCGGATAATAAGGCAAAACAATTGCTATTTTAAAAGGAAAAAAATAAGCTAGAGGAAATTTTTTGGTATCCTCTCCAAAAATAAAATAAGTACTCAAAAATCCTGCATATAACTGAATTAAAAAGAATTTAAAAGCGTGGAGGATATTTAAAGGAAAGGAAAAATTCTCTACCATCCTCATCGATGGATACCACTCCGTTATATCATATGCAATACTGATTTTTTTGCCTTTTTGGAACTTTTTAGCTGTAATCACCGCCAAAGGCTCAGAACAAATAATACAATCCGGCTGAAAAGAATTGCAAACTTTCTCAAAAGCTTTTCTCTTCTCTTCTATACTTTTTTCTAAGATGGAATAAGACTCTATTTCAATACCATCGATAATCCCTTTAAATTCTGAAGAAAGACTGCAAATTTTAACCTGATTTCCGTCATTAAGCAAAGCTTTTGCCTGATGATAGAAAATTCTGTCATCATCATAACGGTGAGCGGTTGTTAAGAATAGTATTTTATGCATCCTTTTTCAATCAGTTTCCAAAAGTTATAAAATATACACAAAGCAAAAAAAGTGGAGGAGCTCCACTTTCTATTTTATTAATGCTAATGAACTTTTATTTAATTCCAGCCGCCCAACTTCTATCGAATGGCAAAAGAAAATTCCCTACAAATTCGAGATAGGTATTTTTAGAAAAATCAAAAACCTGAATGTCTTTAGCAATTTCTCCGTTTCTTACTTTTGATTTAAAATCATTCAGCTTTAAAGTTTTTACTTCTCCGTTTTCTATGAAACTGGCTTTCATTCTGTCGAATAATCCCAATTGATATTCTTCATCAATTTCTCTCATTACTTTCCCAAGCGCATCGATACTGCATCCGGAAGCCATTTCTTTCTCTTCATCCACACAAATGATGATAAACTGATTTTTTTCAATTTTAAAAGACGATGAAAGCGGTTTTCCGTGTGCTGCCCAAGTAGCCAGAAAATCAAAAAGTTTCTCTGTGATCTGTTTGGCTTCTTTTGTTTCAAAAGGTCTTGAGGCAGGATATATTATTACTCTGTAGTCGTTTGCTTCTACAATATTAGATTCTTCAATCTTCATTTTGATCAATTTAAAAGGTAAAATTACAATTTTTTCTTCACACCATAATCCGACAAGGTGGAATTCTCACCAAACAAAAAACTCAGGAAAAATCCTGAGTCTTATATTTTTAGAAATATTCTTACAAATCTTCAGCTTCCGCTAAAAGTTCTACAATATCTTTCACGGCAACTTCATCATTTTTATTGAAGTGTTTCACACCGTCCGTCATCATCGTATTACAGAAAGGACATCCTGTTGCAATCACTTTAGGCTCGAAAGACAGAGCTTCTTCAGTTCTTTCGATATTGATGTCTTTTTTTCCTTTTTCAGGTTCTTTAAACATTTGTGCTCCTCCTGCTCCACAGCAAAGACCACTGGTCTTGCAACGTTTCATTTCTACCAGTTCGGCATCCAGTTTTTCCAGTAAAAGTCTCGGCGCTTCATATTCTTCATTGGCTCTTCCCAGATAACAAGGATCATGGAAGGTAATCTTTTTACCGCTGAATGCGCCGCCTTCAATTTTCAAGCGCCCTTCTTCCATTAATTTTTTAAGGAACTGAGTGTGATGCATTACTTCATAGTTCCCTCCTAAATTCGGATATTCATTTTTAAGCGTATTAAAGCAGTGCGGACAAGCCGTAACGATTCTTTTTACTTCGTAAGCGTTCAGAATTTCGATATTGGTTAAAGCCATCATCTGGAAAACGAACTCATTTCCGGCACGTTTTGCGGGATCTCCTGTACAGCTTTCTTCCTGTCCAAGTACCGCGAATTCAACGCCTATTTTATTTAAAATTTTGCAAAATGCTTTCGTGATTTTTTTAGCACGGTCGTCGAAACTTCCGGCACAACCTACCCAAAATAAAACTTCAGGCGATTTTCCTTCGGCAGCATATTCTGCCATTGTTTTTATATTGAAATCCATTTTATATCAGTTTATCAATATCACAATGTAACAGTTTTCAATGAAAAGATTGCTACATCGTTACATTTTAGATTGTTACATTAATTAGTCTTTTGCCCAATTCAGACGGTCTGCCTGATTGTATTGCCACGGTGCAGCGTTGTTTTCTACATTCGTCATCATAAGATTCAGTTCCTGCGGTGCAGCAGATTGCTCCATAACAAGGAATCTTCTCATTTCGAAAATGATAGAAAGAGGATCTAACAATACAGGACAAGCTTCTGTACATGCGTTACAGGTTGTACAAGCCCATAATTCTTCTTTGGTGATGTAGTCGTTAAACAGTTTTTTTCCGTCGTCTACAAACTTTCCGTTTTTATCAATGTTTTTGCCGACTTCTTCAAGACGGTCTCTTGTCTTCATTAAAATGGCTCTCGGAGACAATTTTTTGCCGGTAATATTTGCCGGACAAACTGCAGTACAACGACCGCATTCTGTACATGAATAGGCATTTAACAGCTGAACCTGATTAAGATCGAAAATATCTTCTGCTCCGAATTTTGCAGGCGTTTCTGCCTCTCCTTCTGCCGGAGCTGCGTAAGGATCTGCATTCGGATCCATCATCAGTTTAATTTCTTTCGTTACAGATTCAAGATTATTGAATTTTCCTTTCTCTTCAAGGTTTGCATACCAAGTGCTCGGAAAAGCAAGAATGATGTGTAAATGTTTTGAATAATAAAGATAATTCATAAAGAATAAAATCCCTACAAAATGGAACCACCAAGCTGCTCTTTCAACCCCGAATAAGAATCCGTTATCAAAACTGAAAACCTGAAGAAACGGAACGAAAATCATTTCGCTGATCGGGAAAGATCCTACTTTTACAAAATGATCGTAACCATTTGACTGGAGAATAAAGTCTGAAGCGTTCATGGTAAAGAAAGCCATCATCAAAGCAAATTCGATAATCAGAATCCAGTTTGCATCTTCTTTTGGCCAGCCTAAAAGCTCTTTCATCGTTAATCTTTTTACTCCGTAAAAATTTCTACGGATAAAAAATACAACAACGCCAATTACCACTAAAACTGCCAAAACTTCTAAAGTAGCGGTAAAGAAACCATAAACGGTGCTTCCTAAAATGGTTGATAAAAATCTGTGTGTTCCAAAGATTCCATCCACCACAATTTCGATAAGTTCGATATTGATGATGATGAAGCCTACATACACAAAAAGGTGTAAAATTCCGGCTATAGGACGTTTTGTCATCTTACTCTGCCCCATTGCAACAGTTGCCATTGTTGCCCATCTTTCTCCTCTTCTGTCGCTGCGATTGATCTCACGTCCTAATCTGATGTTTCTATATATCTTCTGCAGACTTTTTACAAAAAGTCCAAAACCTGCAATTAATAAAATCAGAAAAATAATATTAGGGATATAATGCATGGTTTAAAAAATTAGTCTTTATTATTTTTTCCGAAAACGGAGAAGTTAACGTATTTTTTTGGGTGCGCTTTCAAATCTTCGATCAAAGAATTAAGATTGTTTGAAGCGGCATTCAGATTGTTGTAAAGCTGATCGTCTTTCATAATTTTCCCTAAACTTCCTTCCCCTCTGTCGATTCCTGAAACCACATTATTTAACTGTCCTACTGTTGCATCTAAATTAGCGATGGTAGCATTCAGTTTTTTAGTATCGATGCTTTCTGCTAAATTTCCGTACTTATCCAAAGTAACTTTTCCGCTCTGCATCGTAAGACTTGCATCATCCAATACTTTCTGAAGTTTAGGATCATTGTGACCCACTAAGGAATTTACGCTTCCTGCCGTAGTCTGTAAAGCGGCAACGGTTTTGTTAAGATTAGCAAGTAATAATTTAATTTCCTGTCTGTTTTGCGCATCTACAAGCTGATTGGCATTCGTCATCAGAGAGTCTACTCTGTGTAAAACAACCTGTAATTGATCTTTAACAGGACCTACCTGTGATGAAAGGCTTCCTAAAGTTCCCAGTTTAAATGCTCCCCTTAAAGTATCTCCGTCTTTTGCGGTTGGCCCACCATACATCAGGTTAATTCTCATTTCTTTTCCTCCCATTAAGCTCGGTTCAAAAATTTCCAATGTTGAATTTTTTGAAAACTCAAAATTGTTATCAACCGTAATTTTTACAAGAAAATCGATTTTACCGTCCTTAGATGTATGAGGAATGATTTTATCAACCTGTCCTACCTTTAATCCATTAATGGAAACAGGGGAAGATTGTGCCAATCCCTCGACATTATCATATTGTGCGTAAAATATATTATCGGTAGTAAAAAGGCTTCTGCCTTTCATAAATTGAAAAAGCACCACAAAGCCGACAATGGCCAATAGTGCGATTACACCAGCTTTTAATTCTTTACTGAACTTCACTTGCTAAATTTTTTCTAATGAGCAAATATACTACATTTAAATGAATGTTTTTCTCTATTGCTCTGCGTTACACACAAAAAAAGCGGCAAAAACTTTGCCGCTTTTTATCTATCTGAAAAATTATTTTTATTGTTGCTGAGAACCTAGCTTGTTCCAGATCTCGATTCTGTAATCTTCGATATCCGAATTGTCCTGTAAGCTCTTTAACCAAGCCTGCCCGAACATTCCGCCGTTTCTCTGGGTAACAGATTCTGTAAACTGTTTAAGATCTCCGGGCTGTTTGTTTGTGATCTCATTCTTTTTGATAAGAACATAAACTCCTGTTCCTCCTTCAACCGGCTTAGAAAGCTTTCCTTTCTTCACTCCGAATGCAGCTCCGGCAACTTTTGGCTCCATAGAACCTGCTACTGAAGGATTTAATAAGTTAACCTGCGCAGATTGTTTAGTAGTTCCGAACTGCTTAGCGATCTGATCTAAATTTCCTGCTTTCGCGATTTTCTCTGAAATCTGTTTTGCAGCCAGTTTATTTTTAACCACTACTTCAATCTGATCTCTAACAGATTCAGGATCTGCAGTTCCTTTTTCCTGCTTACCGTTTAAGTAAACTACAATTTTATCTCCTGTTCCGTCTACTGTAAACAATTCAGTATCTCCTTTTTCTCTTTTCTTGTCAAAAGCCCATGCAAGGATTTCCGGATCTTTGTCTGTTCCTAATCCCTGAAGCTGTCCGTCGAATCTCTTCGCCTGTTTAGGATTAGAGAACTGGTAGTTTGCTTTTTTAGCAATATTCACGAAATCGTTGAAAGATTTCCCCTGAACCTGCTGAACGAATCTGCTTGCTTTTTTGTTTACTTCTGCTTCCGTAGCATCAGAAGGTTTAATTGCTTTTACCAAGTTTGCCACTTTGTAAGCCATTGCTCCCGGTTTTTTATCTTCAATATTGATGATATGATATCCGAACTGTGTTTCTACAACACCTGTCGCACCTTTAGGGTTTTCAGACAGATATTTTAAGAACTCAGGAACGAAAGGCGTTTCAGGAGTTGTCCATCCTAAGCTCCCGCCTTGTGCAGCAGAACTTGGATCGTTTGACAATTTTAGGAATTCTGTAAATTTCCCCGGATTAGCTTTTACAATCGCTCCGATAGAATCTGCTAACTTTTTAGCCTGTTCTTTGGATCTTGTAACACCTTCTCCCGCAGGACTTCCTTTGAAAGCGATCAGAATATGTCTTGATAATGTAGAATCTGAAGTCTTTTTATCTAAAAGTTTAGAAACTACATAAAAATTCTGCTCTTTGTACGGACCAAAAGTCTGACCGATCGCTGCTGTCGGAAGCTGAGCCTGAATCGTCTGAGGCAATTGGTTTGGCTTCAGATACTGTGGATTGAAAGGCATATCAGAATTCGCCATGATAAACATAGAGTCGTTCTTTGTATTCTGGAAGTTTTCAGAACCTCCGCTTGCATCGCTTCCTACAGAGAATAATTTATTAATTTCTTTCTGAGCCGCCGCATCATCTGCAGGACTTGGCTGAGAAGGGAAATATACAATTCCGATATTTCTGCTTTCTTCCGCCTTGAACATTACCGGATGCTGCTTGATATAATTTGCTAAATCTTCAGTGGTAACTTTGATGTTGTTTTTTTGAAGATAAGCTGCATAATCTACTTTTACGAAATCGATATCCGCTAACTGATCTCTTTCTCTCATCAACTCTTCAGCTTCTTTTTTACCTGTCGTGATTCCTGTAGAAACATTAGCAAATACCTGTCTCGCCATCAATCTGTATTCGATTGATTTTCTGGTTTTCAACCACTGGTTGTAACCTTCCGGCGAAGCAGCTTTCATATCTTCGATTTGTTTTTTAAGCTCCTGCGTCTTGAAATTACCTTTTTCATCAAAAAACTGCTTCTGCTGTGCAAACATCTGATCGTACTGGATCTGGTTCCAGAAGTAATCGTCCGTCATTTCGAAGCCCATTTTCTCGAATTGCTGTTTAATCAGCTTCGATTGCACAAGCAATTGCCAAGCCTGCTCTTCAAGACCATTTTTTGGTTGACCTTGCTGTTCAGCCTGTTGTTGCAGTACGAAAAGTTGATCGTTAAACTCTTCACGGGTAATTTTCTCACCATTCACTTTTCCTAAAACATCAGGATTTTTACCAAAAACCTTATCGATACTGTCGGGGTTTACAAGGAACGCCAAAAGCGCCAGTGCAATTACTCCCATCAAAAGCCAAGGTCTACTCCTAATTTGTCCTAAAATTGCCATTATATAAATTATAGTTTTTTATCAGTTTGCGAAAATACACATTTTTAAGAAATTACGGAAATACAAGACCTTTATTTTAATTTTTAAAATTTAATTTTTATAAAAAAGGAAATTTTGACCGTATTTTTTAGTAAAAAACAAATGGCATAAGTCTTGTGCATTTTAAGCACACATAATATGGACTGCCTTTTCAAAACATATTATGAAATTTCACGTTAACGAATTAAAACGATAATGACAATTTGTCATTCGATTTACTATGACAGAATTTGAAGATATTAGTTTAGAAGATATGATAAGCGACGGATTTGATATTGTAGCTCAGGAAATCAACATTGATGACCTTGCGGAAACAGAACAAAATTCGGAGCAAAAGATATTCCCGATCCTTCCTGTAAGAAATATGGTGATGTTCCCCAACGTTGTGATCCCAATTACTGCGGGAAGAAAAGCGTCCATCCAATTACTGGAAGAAGCGCAGAAAAATGGCGATTTTATAGGAATCGTAAGCCAAAAAAATTCAGATCTTGAACAGCCTGCCGAAAAAGATTTATACCAGATTGGGACTTTAGCAAAGATTATTAAAATCATTAAACTTCCGGAAGGAAATATTACTGCGATTACGAAAGGTTTCCACCGATTCAAAATTAAGAAAGTGGTTGAAAAACAGCCTTATTTTAAAGCAGAAATATCAAAATTAAAGGATTCTAAGCCTAAAAACAAGGAAGAATACGAAGCTTTACTGGAAAATGTAAAAGATCTTGCCCTGAAAATCATTGAGCTGGATCCGAACATTCCGAATGCTGCGAATTTTGCGATAAAAAACATCAACAACAATGATGATCTCCTGAATTTTATCTGCACCAATGCTAACTTCCCGTCTTCTGACAAGCAAAAGCTTCTGGAAGAAAAGAACCTGATGGAAAGAGCCAACAAGTGCTACGAGATGATGCATGAGGATTTCAGAAAGCTTGAATTACGAAACCAGATTCATCAGAAAACTTCGAAGGATCTTGATAAACAGCAGAGAGAATATTTCCTGAACCAGCAGATCAGAACGATTCAGGAAGAATTGGGAGGCGGTACAGAAGGTGATGTAGAGGATCTTATTAAAAAGGCGAGAGAAAAAAAATGGAGCGATGAAGTAGAAGAACATTTCCAGAAGGAAATCAACCGTTTGCAGCGTCAGAATCCTAATTCGCCGGATTATAATGTTCAGAGAAATTACCTGGATTTTTTCACAGACCTTCCTTGGGAAACGTACACCAAAGATGTTTTTGATATTGCCAAAGCGGAGAAAATTTTAGATAAAGCCCATTTCGGTTTAGAAGATATCAAGAAAAGAATTCTGGAACATATGGCTGTTTTAAAGCTTAAAAACAACATGAAATCCCCTATTCTTTTGCTTGTAGGACCTCCCGGAGTTGGTAAAACGTCACTGGGAAAATCTGTTGCAGATGCACTGGGAAGAAAATACGTAAGACTTTCTTTGGGTGGTCTTCACGATGAAAGTGAAATCCGTGGTCACAGAAAAACCTACATTGGTGCAATGGCGGGAAGAATTCTTCAGTCTATTAAGAAATCCGGAACTTCCAATCCGGTGATTGTTTTGGATGAAATGGATAAAATCGGACAGGGATTGCATGGTGATCCAAGTTCGGCACTTTTAGAAGTTCTTGATCCTGAGCAAAATAAGTCTTTCTACGATAATTTCTTAGAAATGGGGTATGATTTGTCTAAAGTAATGTTCATTGCAACGGCAAATTCATTATCTACCATTCAGACTCCTTTGTTAGACAGGACTGAAATCATTCAGATTGCAGGCTATACTTTGGAGGAAAAAATTGAAATCGCCAAAAGACATTTAATTAAAAAACAGCAGGAAGAAAACGGTTTGGATGCTAAATCTTTTAAACTCGGAAATGCTGAATTAAAACATATTATCGAAGCGCACACTTCGGAAAGCGGCGTAAGATCTTTGGAAAAAAGAATTGCAGGAATCGCGCGTTGGGTAGCTTTGCAGACGGCTTTGGTTAAAGATTACGATCCTAAAATCTCCATCGAAAAAGTAGATGAAATTTTAGGTGTTCCTAGACCGAAAAGCCTGTCGGAAATCACAGGAGTTCCGGGAGTTGTGACGGGTCTTGCGTGGACAAGTGTCGGTGGAGATATTTTATTCATTGAAAGCATTTTAAGTAACGGAAAAGGATCATTATCCATGACCGGAAATTTAGGAACCGTGATGAAAGAATCTGCGACCATTGCGCTGGAATATATTAAAGCGAAACATGACGAACTGGGAATTTCTCAGGATGATATCGAAAAGAAAAACATCCACGTTCACGTTCCGGAAGGTGCAACACCAAAAGACGGCCCTTCTGCGGGAATTGCGATGCTGACTTCTATGGTTTCTTCTTTTAAAAATAAAAAGGTAAAACCTCATCTTGCCATGACAGGAGAGATTACTTTAAGAGGAAAAGTTCTTCCTGTAGGTGGAATTAAAGAAAAACTTCTGGCAGCAACAAGAGCAGGAATTAAAGAGGTTATTCTTTGTGAAGCCAACAGAAAAGATGTGGAAGAAATTAAAAAAGATTATCTGAAAAACCTGAATGTACATTATGTAAACAGAATGGAAGAGGTAATCGAAATTGCACTGGAAAAATAATTCAGACTTATCATTTAAAGAAAAAACACGTCTCAGATTTGAGATGTGTTTTTTATTGTTTTTTTACTAAAGGTAAACAGCCTTATTAAATGGCATACATTTTTCTAATGAGTTGAAAAAGATTTAAAGGTTAAAGCACTTAACTCGAACGGTTTTTATTATTTTTATAGAACAGATTTTCACACCATGAATTTACTTCGACTTCCTTTTCTTGTAAAACTCACGCTGGTTATTATTTCCATCATTGGATTGGGATATCTTCTTGCTTTGGGACAGAGTATTTTAGCTCCGTTTTTTCTGGCATTTTTAATGGCGATGCTGTTTCTGCCGGTTGCCAATTTTCTGGAGAAAAGATTAAGATTTACAAGATCGATGTCGACCATTGCATCTGTTTTAATGATGCTGTTCATTTTAACGGGATTAATTTACTTTTTCGGATCACAGCTTTCGGATTTCAGTAAAGATATTCCACACCTTAAAAAGCAGTTCACCTCGGTTGCGGAAGACATTCAGCACTGGGTTTCCAGAACTTTTCACGTAAAAATAGATGAGCAGCTTAACTATATTGATCAGGGACTGAATAAACTTCTTTCTTCATCCGGCGTTATTCTGGGCTTTACTTTTGGGATTTTTTCCTCGAGTTTAGGATTTTTTGTGTTTTTTATTCTGTTTTTTATCTTCATTTTGAATTACAGAAGAGTTTTAAATAACTTTATTATTACCGTTTTTAATGAAAAACATAAAGCCAGCGTTCAAGAAGTGGTAGGCGAAGTAAGAGTGATGACCAAAAAGTACATTATCGGATTGTGTCTTCAGATTTTAATCGTTTCCGTCCTTACTTCTATTGTTCTTACGATTCTGGGAGTAAAATACGCCATTCTTTTAGGAGTTCTTACGGGCTTGTTAAATGTAATTCCGTATCTGGGAATCTGCATCAGTCTTTTGATTTCATGTTTTATCGCTTTCGCAACCTCTACTCCATCTACCTGTATTTATGTGGCAATCGGCTATATTGCGGTTCATGTTGTAGACGGAAATATTGTTCTGCCATTTGTGGTGGGTTCCAAAGTAAAAATCAATGCATTATTTTCATTTATCGGAATTCTTATCGGAGAACATTTGTGGGGAATTGCGGGGATGTTTCTTTGTATTCCGGCAATTGCCATCATTAAAATAATTTTCGAAAGAGTTCAGGGACTTCAGCCTTGGGGAAAATTGTTGGGTGAAGAAGAAAAACCTGATAAAAAGAAGAAAACCTATAAAATCTCCAAGAACATTACTTTAAAGGAAATGGATTGATAAAATACAATTATAGTTTCAACTGAGTTATCAATCTTTCATATCCTTTTAATCAGCCGATTATATTTTTATTTAACTTTAATAAAAAATCATAACATGAAAATCGTAAAATTTATCCTTTCCCTTCTTTTCGGATTGATGTTCATTAATGCCGGATTAAACAAATTCTTCAATTATATGCCGATGGAAAAACCAACTCCCGAACAAATGAAACTTTTTGCCGCATTTGGAGAAATCAGTTGGCTGATGCCGCTTACAGGAGTAGTTGAAATTATCGGCGGACTGCTTTTTATTTTTCCTAAAACGAGAGCTTTGGGCGCCATTATTATTCTTCCGGTAATGATCGGAATTGTCTGTCATATCTTTACCTTAGATAAATCTCCCATGGGAATGTCAATTGCCGGAGTTCTTTTTCTGATCAATCTCTGGATAATTATCGACAATAAAGAAAAATATAAAACCTTAGTGAAATAAAAGATTGAAGGGTCAATTGTGAATTTTGCTTCGCAAGTGAATTTTAAAATTGACAAGCAATGCGAATTGACCATTCACCATTCTCTTTTACATCATCATACAAATGCGCTGAAACCTGTAATTGATCTTCCTACGATAAGGGAATTGATTTCTTTTGTTCCTTCGTAAGAATAAATCGCCTCCGCATCGGCTACAAATCTTGCGACATTATATTCGAGCAGAATTCCGTTTCCGCCCATCACTTCGCGCGCTCTGGAAACAATATCTCTGGTTCTCATGGTACAGAAAACTTTTGCGAGAGAGGCGTGTTCATCTTTTAAAATTCCTTCATCCTGCATTTCAGAAAGCCTGAAAACCATCGTCTGCATTGCCGTAAGATTAGAAAGCATCTCTACTAAATGTCCCTGAATCATCTGGAAGGAAGCAATCGGTTTTCCGAACTGCTCTCTTTTTCTTGTGTAATCCAACGCACTTTCATACGCTCCTCTTGCGCATCCTGTAGCCATCCATGCAACTCCGGCTCTCGTCATTTGCAAAACTTTTGCGGTATCTTTAAAGGAATTGGCATTCTGCAGCCTGTTTTCTTCTGTCACCAAACAATCTTTCAGCGTAATCAAACCATTCTGAACAATTCTCAACGCCATTTTTCCTTTGATTTTCTCAACGGAATACCCCGGATTGTCTTTTTCAACAATAAATCCTTTCACTTCTCCATCATCAAGATCTCTTGCCCAGATAATAATTAAATCCGCAAACGTTGCATTTCCGATCCATTTTTTCTGTCCGTTCAGAATCCAGCCTTCAGATGTTTTTTTGCAGGTTACCGTTAATCCTCCCGCTGCTCCGGAACCAACTTCAGGTTCTGTTAATCCAAAGGCTCCGATTTTTTCAAACTTCTGCATCTGTGGAAGCCATTTCTGTTTTTGCTCTTCGGAACCGCAGATATATATGGAACCCATCGACAAACCGGACTGCACTCCGAAAAAAGTAGCAATAGAAGCATCAATTCTAGCCATTTCCATCGCAATAACACCTTCCATTAGAAAAGGCATTCCGGGACAGCCGTACCCTTCGTAAGTCACTCCGCAGATATTCAGTTTTTGAAATTTTGGGATTAATTCATGAGGAAATTCATCACGCAACCAATAGTGATTAACAAGCGGTTTTACTTCTTTTTCCATGAATGCTCTCACTTTTAACTGAATTTCCCGCTGTTCAGGACTTAATGTGTGATAGATGTCGTAGAAATCGCCGTCAATATCAGGAAGTTCTTTTTTCTTTTTGTGAGGATCGAGCATTTTCATCATTCCGTTAAGCTGTTTATCGTCTAATTTGGAGAAATTTTCCATCAGCTTGGGAAGATTTACCTTCTGAGAAATAGCACTTAACTGATCAAAATCTATGGATCTGAATAATTCTATGGCGTTTCTGATTTTGGAAAAAGTATTTGACATAATAAAATGTTGTGTTTGATTTGTAAAAGAACAGCAAAAATTACTCCGAAAATGAGGTAGCCAAATCGTTAATAATTTACAAAATACTGAATTTCAAATAATTAAAATGGAATTTTTCTTTACAGAATTTTTACTTTTTATTTTCAAATATTACAAACGATTCTGTCTGAACTTTGGGATAAACAAAACATTAAAAATCTATATCTATGAAAACGAAGCACATCAGACTAAGCATCGCAACAGCACTTTTACTGGGAATTTATTCATGCAAAAAAGGAGAAGTTTCTTCCGAAAATCTTGAAAAATATGCATCTGCTGATTCAGCAATAGCAATATCTTCAGACAGTGTTTCTTCTGTGGCAACCATGAAGGTAAAAGACAAGCAATTCATTAAAACAGCAGATGTAAATATGGAAGTGAAAGATGTCTATGACGCGACCATTTCCATTGAAAAATCCGTTCAGGAATTGGGAGGCTTCGTAACGCACAGCGACCTGAAAAGCAACGTGGTTTCTGAAGAAACTTACAACACATCAGACGAACAGGCAATGCTGATAAAAAAATATCAGACTGAAAACACCATGCAGGTAAGAGTTCCCACAGAAAAACTGGGCGAGCTGCTGACTTTAATTAACAATAAAAAACTGTTCCTGAATGCAAGATCGATTCATGCGGAAGATGTAACGGCAAATATTAAATATTCTGCTTTGGAAGCTCAGCGAAACAAAAAAACAACCGACAATATTGCTCAGATGAAAGTAAATAAAGACAAAGTAACCATGAGCGATGAAAATATGAAGGAAGGAAACAGCCAGAAACTGGAAAGCATGAATATGACCGATATGCTGAAATACAGCACCGTTGATATTTACATCAAAGAACCCAAAATAAGAGTCGCAGAAATTGCTGTTACCAACACACAAAGCATAGACGATAAGTACAAATTTGATTTTCTGTACAGCGCAAAATCAGCTTTCGTGGAAGGATATTATCTGATCCAGAAAATTGTAGTAGGACTCATCACAGTCTGGCCAATTGTATTAATAGGAATTACAGTTTTTTATTTCGTAAGAAAAAGAAAACCTGCTAAAAAACAGCCTACCACAGAAATTTAGCGATCCTAACTTCGGTTATCTATATATATTTTAAATTTTACAATAAACCTTCGGCAAATCCGGAGGTTTTTTATGTTTAAAACTTTCTTTTCAGAATTTCCGGTTTTGTTGTATGGAGATGAAGAATCAATTCTCCGAATAATGTATTTGCCCACGCAAACCACGATCTTGTAAAATCTTTCGGATTATCTATATCAAAAGATTCGTGGATAAATCCGGTTCCGGCATGAGTGGCTTTCAGCATTTTTAAGCAGGAAACAATTTCTTCGTTATCATCCGTTGTCAAAGCCTGCATAATCAAACCCAAAGGCCAGATTTTATGCTCTCCGATGTGCGGTCCGCCAATTCCTTTGGCAAATTTACCCTCGCTAAACCACGGATTTGCTTTACTTAAAGAAAATTTTCGGGTATTTTTATAGATTTCGTCTTCTTTGGATCTGTAACCCAAATACGGAATGGATAATAAATTCGGGACATTGGCATCATCCATAAATAAAGCATTTCCGAAACCATCGATTTCCAAGGCATAAATTTTCCCAGCTTCCGGATGATTTAAAACTGCATATTTCTGAATGGCTTCATCCACTTCTTTAGCTAAATTTTTAAACTGAGCGGCGGTATTTTCATCTTTAAAAATTTCAGAAAAAATTTCCGCAGTCTCCCTCAAAGAAACCACCGCAAACATATTGGAAGAAATTAAAAAAGGATAAAAAGTCGCATCGTCCGAAGGTCTGAACATCGAATGAATCAGCCCCACTTTCTTTGTAGGATTTCCATAACCTCCGGCAAATTGTGTGTCCAGAGGATTTCCGTTAGATCGCTGAAATTTATATGGTCCTTTTGAATCTTTTCGCTGCTGTTCTTTAAAAGTCTGCAAAATTAAAAGCATCGCTTTTTTCCAGTCGGAATCAAAAATGGAAGAATCTCCTGTTATTTTCCAATAGTTGTAAGATAATCTCATAACATAGCAAAGTGAATCGATCTCCCATTTTCTTTCATGAATTCCGGGTTTCATTTGCGTTGAATCGTCTTTCCATTCGCTTATTTTGCCTGAATTATCGAAAAACGCGTTCGCATAAGGGTCAAGAAGAACGCATTCAACCTGCTTGTTAATGACGCCTTTTAGAAGATTTTTCAGTTTTTCATCTTCATTGGCAAGACTTAAATACGGATAAACCTGCGCCGAAGAATCACGAAGCCACATCGCATCAATATCTCCTGTGATCACATACGTGTAAGGTTTATTGTTTTTCTGGTAAAATTTTACCGTGGTATCTAAAGTATTCGGAAAACAGTTTTCAAACATCCACGCCAATTCTTCATCAGCAATTGATTTTTTGATGGTCTTGATGGTTTTCTCAACAGCTTCTGAAGTAAATTTTCGTTCATTGACAGGAGGTCTTTTAGAAACATAATCGTTTGCAAACAAAAATCTTGCAGAAACAGGCAATGCGAAAAATCCTACTCCCAACGATGACTTTTTAATAAAATTTCTTCTGTTCAGCATGATGTCATGAAATATTATGCCTAAAAATAAGCATTTTAAATTTTAAAAAATTCATTTGTTACTCAACATACATTTGATTTTTAATCATCCATTAATATGATTGAACTAAAATTCCGTAAATTTGCAAATCAATAATTTTACATGAGGATTTGGAATTCAACAATCCTGAATCCGAAGTCACAAAACCTTAATTTCTAAAGATATGCTATCAAAAATAAATCCTATTCAAACCAATAGCTGGAAAGCACTTGACGAACAATTTGCGAATAATGATTTCGATTTAAGAAGCCTTTTTCAGTATAATCCGAATCGTTTCAATGAATTTTCAATCAAAAGACCTAATTTTTTGTTTGATTATTCTAAAAATTTAATCGATTCCAAAACGAAAAACCTCCTTTTAAATCTTGCGGAAGAATGTGAATTGAAAGATGCGATTTCCAAAATGTTTTCGGGAGATAAAATTAACGAAACGGAAGGAAGAGCAGTTTTGCACACTGCTTTGAGAGATTTTTCAGACAAAGAAATTCTGGTTGACGGCGAAAATATCAAGCCTCAGATCAAAAGAGTGCTGGATCATATGAAATCTTTTTCCGAAAGTATTATTTCAGGGGATCACAAAGGTTTTACAGGAAAAGAAATTACAGATGTGGTGAACATCGGAATCGGAGGTTCAGACTTGGGACCTGTGATGGTCGTTTCGGCTTTGAAGCATTTTAAAACAAGGTTAAACGTTCATTTTGTTTCCAATGTAGACGGAAATCATCTGGCGGAAACTGTGAAAACTTTAAATCCTGAAACCACATTATTTATCATTGCTTCTAAGACATTTACCACTCAGGAAACAATGACGAATGCCAATTCAGCCAAAGACTGGTTCTTAAAAGCGGGAAAACAGGAAGATGTGGCAAAACATTTTGTCGCTTTATCCACTAACGTACAGGCAGTTAAAGACTTCGGCATTGCAGAAGAAAATATCTTCGAATTCTGGGATTGGGTTGGCGGAAGATATTCGCTTTGGAGTGCAATCGGCTTAAGTATTGTTCTTGCAGTGGGTTATGAAAATTTTGAACAATTATTAAGAGGAGCTTACGATACAGACCAACATTTTCAGACGGCAGATTTCGGGGAAAATATTCCTGTTTTAATGGGACTGATCGGAATCTGGTACAGAAATTTCTATGCAGCAACTACTCATGCGATTCTTCCATATTCTCAGTATTTAGACCGTTTTCCTGCTTATTTCCAGCAGGGAGATATGGAAAGCAACGGAAAATGTGTGGACAGAAACGGAGAATTTGTAGAATATGAAACAGGACCGATCATTTGGGGAGAACCGGGAACAAACGGACAACACGCTTTCTATCAATTGATTCATCAGGGGACAGAACTGATTCCTGCTGATTTTATTGCGTACGCAAAAAGTCCTAATAAAGTTTCCGATCATCAGGATAAATTACTGGCTAACTTTTTCGCTCAGACAGAAGCACTTGCCTTCGGAAAAACGGAAGAAGAAGTAGAAGCAGAATTAAAAGCTTCAGGAAAATCTGATGAGGAAATTGATTTTTTGTTAAACTATAAAGTCTTCCACGGAAACACTCCAACTAACTCAATATTATTCAACGAATTAACTCCTTTTTCATTAGGACAGTTAATTGCATTGTATGAGCATAAAATTTTCGTTCAGGGGGTGATTTGGAATATTTTCAGTTTCGACCAGTTCGGTGTTGAATTAGGAAAAGTTTTAGCGAATAAAATTTTACCGGAACTTGAAAATAATGAGACGATTAATTCTCACGATTCGTCAACCAACGGATTGATTAATTATTATAAAGCAAACAAATAAATTATTGCTGATTTTCATTAATTTTGATTAAAAATACAGAGATATGAGTACCATTACCATCCATCTTAAAAATAAAGAAGAAGAAACTTTAATGGAAAATCTTTTGAAAAAAATGAAAATCAGCTTTGAAAAAAATGAGGATGATTTTGAGCTGACGGATGAAATGAAAAGGGTGATTGATGAAGCTTTAAAACAAGACAGATCACAATCGGTAGATGCATTCGAATCGTTAAAGAGAATTTCCGAAAAGTATGGCATTTAAAATTTTGGTTTCTCCAATTGCAAACAATAATATTGATGATGCCATTAAATATTATAAAATGCAATCTCAATCTGCAGCTAAGAGTTTTAAGAAAAAATTATTGGACGCTTATAAATCTTTGCAAATAAATCCTTTTTTCGCAGTAAAATATAAAGATGTAAGAGCAATTCCTTTAAAGAAACTGCCTTATTTAGTTTTATTTGATGTAGATGAAAAAGAAAAAATCGTAAATATTCTCTCCGTTTTCTGCACCCACCAAAATCCGGAAAAATATCCATAAAAAAATCTAATAAAAAGTAATAAAGTAAAAATGGCACAAATTCTTGACGGATTAAAAGTATCCAAAGAAATAAAACAGGAAATTAAGGCTGAAGTAGAAAAAATTCTTGCCAACAAGAGAAGAGCGCCGCATTTGGTAGCCATTCTTGTGGGGAACAACGGAGCAAGTAAGGCTTATGTAAATGCAAAGGTGAAAGATTGTGAAGAGGTCGGATTTCAATCAAGCTTAATTAAATTTCCAAGCACCGTTTCAGAATCTGAATTATTGGAAAAAATCGACGAATTAAACAAATCTAAAGCAGTGGACGGATTTATTGTTCAGTTGCCTTTACCAAAACAGATTGATCAGGAAAAAATCATCAACGCAATCGACCCGAGAAAAGATGTTGACGGTTTCCACCCTGAAAATTTCGGGAAAATGGCATTGGAAATGGATACGTTTTTACCGGCAACACCGTTTGGAATTTTAACCTTACTGGAAAGATACAATATTGAAACAAAAGGTAAAGACTGTGTCATCATCGGAAGAAGTAAAATTGTAGGAAGACCTATGAGTATTTTAATGGGAAGAAAAGATTTCCCGGGAAATTCTACGGTAACTTTGACGCACTCTTATACAAAAGACATTGAAGAATATACAAAAAAAGCAGACATAGTAATTACCGCTTTAGGCGATCCTCATTTCTTAAAAGGTGAAATGATAAAAGAAGGAGCTGTAATTGTGGACGTTGGTATTACAAGAGTAGACGACGATTCTCCGAAAGGATATTATTTGGCAGGTGACGTAGATTTCGACAGCTGTGCAGCAAAAGCAAGCTGGATCACGCCGGTTCCGGGAGGAGTAGGACCTATGACAAGAGCGATGCTGATGAAAAACACCATCATTGCTTATAAAACTTCGGTCTATAACGACTAATTTTAAAATGAATTTAACAGAAGAAATATTATTAAAAGAAGGTAAAATGCTCCCTGTAATGGAGCATTTTTACACTCTTCAGGGAGAAGGAGCGCATACCGGAAAAGCAGCCTATTTCATCAGATTAGGCGGTTGCGATGTCGGTTGCCATTGGTGTGATGTAAAAGAAAGCTGGGATCCGAATCTGCATCCTTTAATGAATGCGG
The DNA here is from genome assembly GCF_030518295.1 of Chryseobacterium urinae. Classification (NCBI taxonomy): domain Bacteria; kingdom Pseudomonadati; phylum Bacteroidota; class Flavobacteriia; order Flavobacteriales; family Weeksellaceae; genus Chryseobacterium; species Chryseobacterium urinae. The sequence continues at coordinate 73,568 of NZ_JAULSJ010000017.1, forward strand.
CAGACATTGCCGAAACCGCAGCTAAACATTGTAAAACAATCGTTTTAACAGGAGGTGAACCTTTGATGTGGAATCTTGATATTTTAACCGGAAAGTTAAAAGAATTAGGCTGTTCCATCCATATTGAAACTTCGGGAGCTTATCCGATGAGCGGACAAATCGACTGGATTACGCTTTCGCCAAAGAAAACAGGCCTTCCGAAAGAAGAAATTTATACCAAAGCGCATGAGCTTAAAGTGATCGTTTTCAATAACAATGATTTTAAATTTGCTCAGGAACAGGCTTCAAAAGTATCGGAAAACTGTACGCTGTATCTTCAGAGTGAATGGAGCAAAAGGGATGAAATGTATCCTAAGATTACTGACTTTATTTTAGAAAATCCGGAATGGAGAGCTTCAGTTCAGACCCATAAGTACCTGAATATCCCATAAAAAATATGTAACTTAGCCTTTCGTATCCGTAATTGCCGATAGATGCAGAGAATTCGATACTCCAGATACCTGAAATCGATCATCGTTTTGCTTGACCTTATGGTTATTGCATCTATTTTTATATTCTTTTTCCTGAGCAGAAATGAAAGCTTAAAATACAATCAGGAAACCTGGTATCAGAATTTATTTTCTCTGGCGTTATTATTTCTGTTCTGGATGCTTCTCAGCGGCAGGACAAAGATTTATAATATCCCGAGAAACCTTACTTATACCTTATTTTTAGAAAGGCTTTTAATTCATTTTTTGCTGTTTATTCTCGGCGTTTTACTCATCGGAAAAGTAAGTTATAATGTATTTTTCAATTCAGATATTTACTGGCTTTCGTTTTACCTGTTTTTCTTTATTTTCCTTGCGAAATCTTTAATCTATTTTGGAATTAAATACTTTAGAAGTCTCGGAATCAATCACAGAAATGTTATGTTCCTGAGTGAAAACAGCTCTACGGAAGTTTTAAAGAATATTTTAAAGGATAGACGGGATTACGGGTATAAAATTTTCGACTATCAAAATGCAGAAATCAATGCTGAGGAACTTATTGATTTCTGGAAGACAAACGGAATTCATACTTTATTTATTCCCACTGAAAATATATACAACGAAAAACAGGAAAGAGAGATTTTCAGATTAGCAGAAGCCAACAAAGTGCATATTTCCCTGATTCCGAGTATTGTTCAGAATAATTTTTTTCTGTATGATATTGGGTATATTCAGACACAGCCGATTCTCAATCAGGCAAAATATCCTTTGGATTATTATTCTAATTTTTTACTGAAAAGAACTTTCGATGTTATTTTTTCAGTAATTGTTTTGGTGGGAATCTGCTCCTGGCTTTTTCCGATCATTGCAATATTAATCCGTTCATCTTCCAAAGGTCCGGTTTTTTTCATTCAGGAAAGATATGGTTTCCACGAAGAAGTTTTCAGATGCATTAAATTCAGAACGATGATTGTAAATGAAGAATCTTCTACTAAAACTACTTCGGAAAATGATTCCAGAATTACCAAAATCGGGAAGTTTTTACGAAAAACCAGTCTTGATGAAATGCCACAGTTTCTGAACGTGTTGAAAGGTGAAATGTCTATTGTAGGACCGCGACCGCATATGTTGGCTGTAGACGATTATTACAAGCCTAAAATCGGAAGATACAGTTTAAGAAGCATGGTAAGTCCCGGAATAACGGGTCTTGCACAGGTAAACGGGCTTCGCGGCGATGCCGGAGATGTGGAAGTGGAAATGAACAAAAGGGTTTTGGCAGATGCGTTCTATGTAAGAAACTGGAGTTTTGTTCTGGATCTTGTAATTATTTTAAAAACGATTTTATTGGTGTTAGGCGGAGATAAAAATGCAAAATAACATTTTTTGGTCTACATTATGATATACTAAATTTAATATTAAAACGGAACTTCAGTCTTGGTCTTAAGTTTCAATTAATTCAATAAAAAAAGTCTAATTTAGCAGAATGTTAAAAAAGTTTTTTACAGCAGTCGGAGAATACATTCTTCTTCTTGGTAAATCTATTCAGAAGCCTCAGAAAATGAGGGTTTTCTGGAAGCTGTTCATGAGAGAAATCAACGATTTGGGAGTCAACTCTTTTGGGTTGGTGATCTTTACTTCAATATTCGTGGGAGCTGTTGTTGCAATACAGATGTTCAACAATTTCGATGCTTCTTCGTTTCCGATTCCTCCTTCTTTCGTAGGATATGCTACAAAAGCAGTTTTGGTACTGGAATTTTCCCCAACAATTATCAGTCTTATCCTTGCAGGAAAAGTAGGTTCTTATATTGCATCAAGTATTGGAACAATGAGGGTTTCCGAGCAGATCGACGCTTTGGATATTATGGGGGTAAACTCTCCCAACTTCCTGATTTTTCCTAAAATTATTGCCTGTGTTATTTTCAATCCTTTGCTTATTGCCATCAGTATTGTTTTTGGTATCGGAGGTGGATATGTTGCCGGGATTTTAACAGGAAACTGGACAACCAATGATTATGTGGTGGGTATCCAAATGTATATGCCTAATCTTTTCATTTATTATGCATTTACCAAAACCATTGTTTTCGCCTTCATCATTGCAACGGTTCCGTCTTATTTCGGATATAATGTAAAAGGAGGCTCCCTGGAAGTAGGTAGAGCGAGTACACAGGCAGTAGTCTGGACGATGGTGTTTATTATCCTTTCGGAATTATTATTAACCCAATTAATTTTAAGCTGATGATTGAGGTAAAAGATCTTAAAAAGAGTTTTGATCAGGTAGAAGTACTGAAAGGGATTTCAACTACGTTTGATAAAGGAAAAGTAAATTTAATTATCGGACAGAGTGGTTCCGGAAAAACGGTATTTCTGAAAAGTTTACTGAATGTGTATCAGCCTACATCGGGAGAAATTTTATTCGACGGAAGGGACATCAATACGATGACCAGAGAAGAAAAGCAGCATCTTCGTTCAGAAATCGGAACTGTATTTCAGGGAAGTGCTTTATTCGACTCATTAACGGTGGAAGAAAATATTATGTTTCCGCTGGATATGTTCACGAATTTAACTTTCAGAGAAAAGAAAAAAAGGGTTTTTGATGTTATCGGAAGAGTGCATCTGGATAAAGCCAACCGAAAATTTCCATCTGAAATCTCTGGAGGGATGCAGAAACGTGTGGCAATTGCAAGAGCTATTGTCAACAATCCGAAATACCTTTTCTGTGATGAGCCAAATTCGGGACTGGATCCTTATACATCGAACGTCATCGATGATCTTTTGCTTGAAATTACCAAGGAATATAACACAACAACAATTATCAATACCCACGATATGAATTCGGTAATGACGATTGGTGAAAAAATTGTTTACCTGAGACTGGGAATTAAAGAATGGGAAGGAAATAAAGATGTTCTGATTACTGCGGGCAATAAAAACCTTATTGATTTCGTTTATTCATCAGAATTATTTAAAGAACTGAGAGAATATCTGCTTGAGAATAATAAAACTATTGATAATACCATTACAAAAATAGAAGATAATGAAAAAGGCACTTAGTATCGCATTAATAGGTTTTTCTATGTTGGCTTCCGCACAGATTTCTCTGGCGGCGAAAACGAATTTAATTTTTCCTACGGGATCTCCTTCATGGAAAAACATTAAAGGAACCGTAAACCAGGCAATTGAAGGAGAAGGTAAAAATAATGTGGGCTTCAATATTGGTCTTTCTTTAAAAGCGAATCTTCCTGCATCGTTCTTTCTAATGCCGGAATTGTATTATACGACTTTTAAAAGTGATTTTACAGATCCTGCATCCAATACCACTTTCGATATTAAAAACAACCGTCTGGACTTACCTGTATTAATCGGGCATAAAGTTTTAGGTGACTTTTTAGGGGTGTATGTAGGTCCTGTTGCAAGTTATAATTTAAGCAAAGAAGATACTTTTAACGATTTTCAGGAAAATGCAAAGGATAATTTTACAGTAGGCTATCAGTTCGGGGCACAGCTTGAAATTAAAAAGTTTCTTGTCAATGCTAAATATGAAGGCGCTTTCAGTAAAGATTCCAGAAACTTTATCAATAAGGTTTCCGGTCAGGAAATCAGATACGATAACAGACCTAACTTATTTATGGTAGGTGTAGGATATAAATTTTAACCGTAGAAAATAACAACTGATAAAAATCCTCAGATCATTAGATTTGAGGATTTTGATTTTCACGACTGCGAAGTTCTGCTTCACGTCTTGCAATTTCTGCAGCCTGCTGTTCAAGATCTTCCTTATCTTTCTGCAACTGCTTAAATTCTTTTCTTTTCTGCTCGGCTTTTATGGCACTTCCTTTACTTACATATCCTACCATTCCGCCGATAATCAGACCAATTCCAATTCCTCCTAAGATTCCCATAATGTGAGACATCTGAAGATCGTTAATGGTAAAATTATTAGACGTTAGATAAAACAGCAGAATAGATAAGGCTAAAAGAACAAGCCCGATAATGGTTAAATTTTTCATAGTGCTGTGTTTAAGTGTTTAATTAAAAAGCCCCATCAAATCTATTAAAATTCAACAAGGCTTTTACTCAAGATTAAAATTCTTTATGATTACATTCTTCCTCCTGCAGCCTTATAATATTCTAAAGCTTTAGGCAAATTTTTATTAATATCTGATATTCTTGTTTCAGGATTCGGGTGAGTGGAAAGGAATTCCGGCTGTCTTGCTCCTGTAGATGCAGCTTCCATTCTGTTCCAGAAAGGAATTGCTTCTCTTGGATCGTAACCTGCCATTCCCATTAGATATAATCCCATCTGATCTGCCTCAGACTCCTGATTTCTTCCGTATTTCAATAAAGCAACCTGAGATCCAATTGGATAAACCTGCTGGAAAACGCTTACCCACTGAGAATTGGAAATAGATCCTCCCAAAATTTGTCCGCCATATTGTGCGATCATAGCCTGAGAAATTCTTTCGTTTCCGTGTCCTGCCAAAGCATGAGAAACTTCGTGTCCCATTACTACAGCTAAACCATTTTCATTTTTTGTAACCGGTAAAATCCCTGTATAAACGGCAACTTTTCCGCCCGGCATACACCATGCATTAAGTTCGTTGCTCTGAAGAAGATTAAACTCCCAATTGTAGTTCGCAAGATCCGCAGAACGCCCGATTTGCTGATAATATCTCTCGGCAGCAGATTTTATTCTGGAACCTACGCTTACCACTCTTTTAGCATCTGCAGTTCCGGAAATTACTTTAGACTTTCCTAATGTTGTTTTGTATTCCTGAGCAGACATGGTCATAATTTCCGAGTTATTTGCAAGCTGCAGCGAAGATCTTCCCGTAATCGGGTTCGTTGTACAGGCAGCAACCGACAGAGCCAAAGCTCCTATTCCAAAAATGTGTTTTATTTTCATAGTGCGAGTGTATAAGATCAACCTTTACAATTTTTGTTCCAAAATAATTTTTAACGATATATTTGCATATAATTTGCTATTTAAATTTAACAATTATTTTAATATTATGAAAAAGTATATTTCGATTATATTTGTTTTTGGATTTCTGATGATCTTCCAAAACTGCTCTTCTCAAACCGCTACGGATCCTTCCGCTGTAACAGCACTTGTGAATTCCGAAGATTTCTCGTTTCATGCAGAAAGAGCCACCCCCACCAATTACGACGTTATTAATGTAATGGGTTCTCTTCCCAACGCTACAGCGTCGAGAATTCTTGATCTTTCGGGAAGCAACTATTCTATTGATCTTAAAAAAGATAAACTTGAAGTTGTACTGCCTTATTTCGGAAGAGTTTTTAATCCTACTTACGGAAATACGACCCAAAACAGTTACAGATTTACTTCAAAAGATTTTACGTTGACAAAGTCTCAGGGAAAAAAGGGAAAATGGATCGTAAAAATTAAAGTGAATGATCAAAGTTCTGTTGATGAAATTAATATGGAGATTTTCAAAAACGGAAAAGCCTTTACTTCTATCAGAAGCAACGACAGACAGCCGATTTCTTATGACGGATATATTACCAAAAATGAAGAGGAGAAAGAAAAGCTTTAATTGAAATTTGATTGTCCGTTTATTAACCTAAAGCTTCGACAGGCTCAGCTTGACATCGCTAGAAATCAAGCGTTTAGTATTAGAGATGTCACACTGAGCTTGTCGAAGTGCCTGTTATAAATAATTGATTTTCATATCAGTGCAAAGTAATAGGTAGTTTAACGGATATTCAAAAATTAAAATTATTCTTTAAACAAAAATTTATCTACAAATAGTTTTGCTTCGGTGCTTGGATTTGAAATCATGGCTGAAGCATTTTTTTTGTGCATAAGATATGCTTCTTCCACGGAATTATTTTTTTTCATCATGGACAGAATATATTCCTGAACCCAATATTCAAACCGTTTTTCTGCCTGTTGGATTCTTACCTCTTCGAAACGGTTGGTTTTCTTTTTAAGATTAATAAAATCATCAATCTTTTCAAAAACATCGTTCAGACCTTCATTGCTTAAAGCAGACCCCAGTAAAACAGGAACTTTCCAGTCTTTTTCTTTTGGGGGAATAAAGTCTAAGGCTCTTTTTAATTCCAGTCTTGTATTTTTGGCTTTCTGAAGGTTGTCCTGATCGACTTTATTGATGAAAATAACATCCACCATTTCCATAATTCCGCGCTTGATGCCCTGAAGTTCGTCGCCACCGCCAATGATTTTTAAGAATAAAAAGACATCCGTAATATCGGAAACCAAAACTTCAGACTGCCCTACTCCAACGGTTTCTATTAAAATATAATCGTAACCTGCCGCTTCGCAGATCATCATGGTTTCGAAAGTTGTATTCGCCACTCCGCCCAGAAATCCGGAACTCGGGGAAGGTCGGATAAATGCATTTTCTTCTTTGGCAAGTTCTTCCATGCGGGTTTTATCTCCCAAAATGCTTCCTTTATTGATGGCTGAACTCGGATCAATGGCTAAAACTGCCACTTTTTTGCCATTGGCAATGGCAAGTCTTCCGAAATTTTCAATGAAAGTTGATTTTCCGGCTCCCGGAACGCCCGTCACTCCTACTCTGGTTGAGTTTCCGGTAAAAGGCATGATTTGTTTGAGGAGTTCTTCTGCCTGTATTCTGTGTTCGGCTTTTTTACTTTCAACTAATGTAATGGCTTTTGCGATCAGGCGTTTGTTTCCCGATCTTATTCCTTCTATTAGTTCTTCTGTAGAAAATTTCATTGTTTCAAAAATAAGGATTAAAGAGTGAATGGTCAATAGTGAATTCATTTCATTTGTCAATTTTTTTAATGCTGAAAATTGACTTTTTTCTTACAAAACCTGGAGTTGGAATTTGAAGGAAAATTCTATGAATTGATGACTGGACACCTAGCCCCGATTGACGCGACATCCTTTTTTTATAAGGGAAAAAGTAATGGCAAAAAAAGATATAGCAGAAAGCGGGATTAAGCTTCTAAAACTGTAATGATAAAATTGTTTTTAATCACCATTCAAATGTAGTGAGAATTTTCGCTCATTTTAAAAATTCACAATTTACAAGTGAAACGGATTTCACGATTCACACTACTATTATTTTTATTTCTTCTAAATTATATACAATTTCATCAATGGGAATGGGAATTTGCTACATTTGTTTGAATAAACAGTTAAAAAACATGAAAAAACTTATCGCTGTAGCATCATTTGCTGCCGTTTTACTGGCATCCTGTACTCCAAAAGCTTCAACAGCAACGGCTCCTGTAGCTTCGACTTCTACAGCAGAACAAATTGCACAAGGAAAAACAATTTTCGAAAACTCTTGCGGAAGATGTCACAAATTACCGGATCCTGCTTCCCATACTTCTGTTCAGTGGGTTGGAATTATGAATTCTATGGCTCCGAAAGCAAGACTTACCGATGAGCAGCATCAGTGGGTGTACGATTATATCGTATCTGCAAAAAAATAAATCACAACAAAAATAGTAATATGAAAAAATTAATTTTGGGTATGACGTTAGCTTCTGCAGCAGTCGTTGTATCGTGCGGGCCAAAAAGTGTAGCGGTAACAGGACCAAAATATACCTCATCCGAACAATTGGCACAGGGAAAAACCATCTTTGAAAATTCCTGCAACAGATGCCACAAATTGCCGGATCCTGCAAAACACGACGATCAGGGCTGGATAAAAACATTAAGCAGAATGGCTCCGAAAGCGAAATTATCGGAAGATCAGCATCAAATGGTTTATGATTATCTGATTTCAGCAAACAAAAAATAGGCTTCTTTTGAAGTCTATTTTTGTTTTTGGTTCTTCTTTATATTTTTAACACAAAAAGCGCAAAGTTTTTTGATTTCTAATCTGTTTATTTTTCGTTCGCAATGGCGTTTCACTCAGCAAATGAAAGCACTGAGAGAAAAAACTGACAAGCAAATCGGATTGACGATTTATCGTTCACTTATCTATCATAATTCCTAAACCTGGTTTTGAAGATAAACTAATTTTTCCGTTTTTAACGAAACTTCCTGTCGCATAGTCATTTGAAATTAAATTCCCTCCGTCCAAATCGGCGTAATCTGCCATTCCTGTTAAATTACAGGCTGCGGAAATTCCCACGGTAGATTCCGTCATACAGCCAATCATGATTTTGTAATTCAATGCTCTTGCTTTTCTGATCATTTCTAAAGCAGGGGTTAATCCGCCACATTTCATTAATTTGATGTTGATGCTTTTATAATAGGGAGTTAATTTGTCTAATGAATCCAAATTCTGACAATCTTCATCTGCCATCCAGTTTGCAAAACTTTCTTTTTCTAAGATTCCATAATTGTCAATTGGTCTTGGCTGTTCCAGATAAGAAAACTTTTGAACCTCATCATTTTCCTGAAGCCAAAGACAGTCTTCATCCGTAAAACTTGCATTGGAATCCAAAGCGATATTTCGGTTTAACTGTAATAGTTTTTCAACATCATTTTTATTTAAGCCTTTACATTTTACTTTGAATTTATTCCATGAACTTTTTTCGATTTTTTCAATCTGATGATTGATTTCACCGACAGAAATGGTGATGGAACTTTCAACTAAATGATCTGATGGAAGGTTATTTAATTCAGTAAAGCTTTTATTTTCAAGTTTTCCAAAAAGATCCCAATACGCGCAATCTAATGCGGAAAGTAAAAACGGATGCAGATTTAAATTCAACAAATATTTAAAAAATTCTTCCGGATGAATAATTTTACAGTTTTGAATCTGAGACTGAATTTCTTTTAATTGAAAAACAAATCTCTGAAGATCAATCTTATAATAATCGATCGCCACACATTCTCCGTAACCTTTGCAATTCTGATGAGATAATTGTATGAGCAAGGCTTCCCTCTTATCATAGTTTCCATAAGCAATTGAAAATGTTTCTTTTAAATATAACGGTCTGCGTTCGAATCTTAATTCCATTATTAAATGTACAAAAAAGGAAGCCTAAATGACTTCCTTCTTAAAATTATTTGATTGAATAATTTATCTAACAATCAGTTTTTCTGTCTGAGTTTTTTCACCCTGTCTGATGTTTACCATATACACTCCTTTTTGTAATCCTCTGGTAGAAAATGCCTTTTTGGAGGTGTTTTCACGCGTATCGGAGAATACTAATTTCCCTGACATATCGAAAAGTTTTACCTTAACATCTTCCTTGGATTTATCAATATTTCCTACAAAGAATTCATCATAGGTAGGATTTGGAAAAACGACATATTTTGTTTCTGCATTTCCGGCTTCCTGAGTTGCCAATACAATATCACATTCTGCAGGATAGGTAAAACTTTCTACCTGATCTGTTCCTACGGTTTTGCTTCCGGCAGAAGCTGCTGTTCCCAAGCCTCTTTTAGCAAAGGCTTTCCAGATTATACATTTGTCTGCTCCCCCTGTTTTAACCTGATCTGCCTGAAGAATGGCATCTCTTCCGTCAATAAATGTAGGACTGCAGACCTGAAGTTTCAGCCCGTCCATTACCAATTGTAAAATTCTGGCATTTCCCGAATTCGGATTGGCTAAAACATCACTGTTATACCCATATTTCTCTACATATTTCCACGTAAGATCCCAAAGCATGGAAGCCCATACAAATCCTATGGAGTGAGGATTTCCAGTCATAGAATTAGTATTGTTATACGTATATCCGTTTACTGTAAAGTCCGGTGAATATTTTGCAGGTCTGATTCCGTTTCCTGTTGTTGCCTGTTCCGCAACATAGGTTCCCATTCCTCTCGCAAGAGAAGATGTATCTCCCGGCCTGGTCGTAAGCATCAATGCAAAGTAGTCTGACCATCCTTCTCCCATCTGTTCGGTAGAGTTGGTAGAAGACAGACAACTGTAGCCCTGTCCCGTCAGTCTGTTGGAAATTCCATGACCGTATTCATGAATAACAACACCATTATCTAAACTTGAATGTTTAAATCCGTTAAAATCATTAATCAAAGTTGCGTTGATGGTATTTCCTCCGGAAACCTGTGCTACTAAAAATTCGCCTTCAGTTTTCCCCATATTAATTGAAGGGATAGTAACCTGATCTCCATAGGTTCCGGCTCCCATTGTTGCGGGTGTATCTGTACTTGGTCTGTAAACAATAACACCTACTGCACCTGCATTCTGAGCGTTTAGAACTTTAAGGCTGTATTCGCAGGTAGTACTGGTTACAACAGCAATTTTTCCTGTAAGACTTCCTGCTGCGGGTTGTGTACATGCATCCGCCGGCGAAGAAACTGCGAGATCTCCTGTTACAGACTGACCTTCAAACAATAAAGGACCAAAAGATGCTGTACCTGTTAAAACTTTTGGACGACTTGCAACGGTAGAGGGAGAATTATACTGATAACGTGAAATAGGATCTGCGCTTGTCTGTGCTCTTGCCCAAAGATACATCTGCATTCTTGGCGCAAGAAGGTAAGTGGTTCCGCTGATTACCGTTTCGTATCCTGAATTGAAATTGGCGTTATTCAGTCCGCTTCCATCGAACGCTTCTGCATTTACTGCATCTCCGCTAATTCCTCCGTTTCCAAAATTATTTGTTTGAAAATTTCTTGCCGATTCTGTGAATCCAAATTTATAAAATACATCATGAATCTTATTATTTAAATAAAAAAGATTGGTAATGGCTGCATCTTTATGCGTAAAAGGATTGATGTATCTTCCTTCTGCATATGTGAAATCAAAATTTCTTGAAGCTCCGCCGTCCGGAGAATATCCCGGTGTGTTTGCATTTGCCTGATCCGAGTAAGCGTACACATTATTTCCTCTTGTATTAGTATAGCTTGCTGTACCTGTAGAATGCCATCCTTCTGGTGACGCCGTGAGATCCCAAGGATTGTTTACAACAGAGTGGGATCCGAAACTTGGTGCTTCTACTGGTAGAGGAAAAACATTATAAGAGGCATTAGACGGAACCAATAATGAAGTCGTTTTCTGAGAATCTGAACTTTCCGTTGTAAATTTTACAGGTTCTGAATAAGAATTCTCTTCACCGCTTTCGTTATGATCAAAATTACAGCTTACCGTAAGATTGTCTTTAGTAAGTATTTCTCCTGTGGAAGCGTCTGCAATTACATGCCATACATCTGAAGATTTCTTATCTGAAACAAAAATTTCTTTTGCCAGTACCAATACATTATTTTTGTCAAAATAAACGTCCGGCAGATATTCTGTTCTTAATATTTCCTGCAGATTTAAATTTTGCTTCAGTGTTTCTTCGGGAATTCTTTCTTTTGAACTTCCCTGATTTCCGATAACAATCTCTTTTTTGAAATCATTTTTTTCAGAGATTATTTTTTCATCTTTTATCAGAACTTTACCTAAAGCATTGTACACACGAAGACCGTTGTAAGTCTGCTGTACATTTACAATATTTACTCCAAGACTTTTGGAATTATCTTCATTGAGAATAATAAATCCGAGCTTATTATCAAAACTATTTTTCTGAGTAAGCTGTGCATTTTTTTTATAGTAATCCTGAATCAGTGATTTAGAATTTTGCGCATTTACTGTGCTGTAAGCGAACATCACCGCTACAGAGAGTGGTATATAAAATATATTTTTATTCATGTGGTTGATTTTAAGCAAATCTAAGATTTTTTATGAATGGCTGTCAAAAAAATATATTATGTTAAAAAGGAGACTTATTTCGTCTCCTTCGCTTTTTTCATCTTCTTTTTCTTCGGCATTTTTGATTTGATGAATTTCTTTCGGTCTTTCACCACATTCAGGCTGTATTCTGTAAAACAGTATTTTGCAGATTCATCCAGAAATTTCAATGCATTGGCAAAACTTCCTCTTTTTTCGGAAAGCAAAGCTCTGTAAAACCATAAGTTTGCTTTGTCAATTCCCTTGATTTTTAAAGAATAATCAATCAGTTTTTCTGCTTCGTGATAATCTTCATTATCCAGAAGACATTTAATATAATATTGCGGTGTATTAAGATTAGTTACGTCAAACTGCATGGCTTCTTCAAAGTACAGCTTTGCCTTTTCATAATCGGATAACATTTCGCTGTATATTCTTCCCATCAGACAAAGACTGTCTGCGTCTTCAGGATCGTATGACAGCGCATAGTTCAATGCTTCCAGACATTCCGGCAAACTGTACGGATAATTGTCTAAAGCCTCAAAATAGTATTTATTTTTAGTTAAGGTCATTGTTATAGTTTTTTAATTCATTTTTGAGCTGACTTCTCTGTTTTTTAAACGATTTGTCTTCATAATTCTTTTTGAAGTCGGTTCCGGAAAAAGTTCGGATCGGATTTCCGCGTTGGACATTTAGATGATTGTTCCATGTTTCCTGCATTCTTTTCTGGAGCTGAATGATATTCTGTTCCAAAACTTTTGCTTTAAGTCTTTCAATCGAAAGTTTCTTATTCTCCAGTTGCGAACGCGAATCCTGAACGAAAACACTTTGTCCCGTCGGAATGTGTGCTGCGCGAACCGCAGTATTCACTTTGTTTACATTTTGTCCTCCGCTTCCCTGACTTCTCGTGGTCTGAAACTGAATATCTTTTTCATTAAAATTGATTTTCTCCAATCCTTCCAGTTCAAAAACGCCGATAAACCAATTGCTTCTTTTATGAAGTTTCCGGAATGTACTTTTGCCAATCCAGCAAATGCTTCCTAACCATGTACTTAAAAATTCATTGAGATTTTTTGATTGTAAAAGCAAAGTCACCGATTTCAAAGTAAGGTTTTCATCGCCATTTTCACGGTGAATAATTTCGTAATCTATATTGTTATCTTTTGCCTCTTGAAGAAAGTGTTTCAGAACTTTTGCAACCACCCATTGGCATTCTAAAGGTCCTCTTCCTGAGGTTATTTGTATGAGTTTTTCCATTTTTGTAAAATTTTTAAAATTGCCTCTCTGTTTTTGGCTTCTTTAATAAATGTCGGTAATCTTTCTACCATTCGCATTCTGTAAGGTAATCTTGTTCTTAAATCTGATGAAACATAATTTTCCATTTCCAACAGATGCTCTCTGTTTCTCGCCCAGAATAATTTCCCTTTAAAATCTGCCTGAAAATAATACGGACAACCGAAAACAGGATCGTGAATTAAACCTTCTTCTTTGGGAAAAGAATTCAAATACTTTTCAGTTTTTGGCTGAATTTGAAACTGAGAATCACATTCATCGCATTTTATATTACTGATTTTAGGCTTCTCTTTTAAGTTGCCTTGCTCATAACGAATGGGATGTGCACAAATCGGGCAGTAAAGATTGACAAAAGCTTTGTACACCAAGAGATCTAATGCATTCTTCTGTAAATCGCAATGTCTGCACTTCAGAGCTGCCTGTTTATAATTGTGCTCATTTTCCACGACAGCATCTTCACCGCAATCCGGACAGACTACGAGAAGGTTTTCGTAATATCTGAAATGTTCCTGTTTGTATATTTTTTTCATTTCAATTTATTTCGGCATTTCACTTAATTTCGGATGACCAATAGGATCAATCCTTTTTTCCAGTAAATCTTTTGCAGCCATAACTGCCCAACATTTATCGCTGGAATGAATGTTTCTGTAGAACGTGAGCAAAACTTCAGGCTTTACGACGGTAAATCCGTTAGCCTCAACAGTTTCAAGATCATTTCTTTCAAAGAAATCGATTGTGATCCTGTGGAATTTTCCGTTTTCCAGCTCAACCGTTTTCTCATATCTTCGGAAATTCTCTTCGCTCTGAAGATGATCGTACCTTGTCCAGACTTTCTGAAAACCTTCCTGTTGAAGGATTATCACTACTTCTGCTACGTTTTCTTTTTTCACAAAGACATCAATATCCTTATGGTCGTGCGCGTGTTTGTATTCCGTATGCCCGATTTCAGACATAAAATGCCACGCCCAACCTCCTGAAATAATAATTTTGTCTTTTAATTTTTCTAAAATTTCGAGTCCGCTCTGAATTCTGAATTCCGGCCAGACTTCACCGTATCTTTTTATATTATGTGGTGCTCCCATTTTTTTTGTTTTTTGTTGGCGGTTGATGGTTGTCAGTTGATGGCGTTAAAAATTCTAACAACCATCAACCAAAAACTAACAACCATTTTACTTATCCATTCTAACAATTCTCGGTTGGAATGTTCCCAGAATATCCACCAGTTCGCTTTGCGCGTTCATCACTTCGTTGATGTCTTTGTAAGCCATTGGTGCTTCTTCTGCATTTCCGCCCATTAAGATGACATTCTTCAATTTTAATTCTTTTTTAATATCATTTTGAGTAAAAAGGCTTCTGCATTCGCCTCTTGAATGGGCTCTTCCGGCTCCGTGAGAAGCAGAATTCAGAGAATCGGGATTTCCTTTTCCACGGACGATAAATCCTTTTGCCGTCATGGAACCGGGAATCATTCCCAATTCGTTTTCATTTGCCGGAGTTGCTCCTTTTCGGTGAACGATTACTTCTTTCCCGTTATGGATTTCTTTCCATGCAAAATTGTGATGGTTTTCGATCTTTGCTTTTACTCTTCCTCCGACTGCTTTTACCAGTCTTCTGTGAATATCGTCATGACAGGCTGAAGCGTAATCTCCTGCAAGATTCATTGCGGTCCAATATTCTAATCCGAGATGAGTATTAAGATCCAGCCACGCAAATTGTTGAGCTTCTTTCGGCAACGGACACTGTTCTGCCGCAACTCTGGAATAATACTGGGCGATTTCTGCTCCCAATCCACGCGAACCACTGTGCGAAAGAATTCCGAGGTATTTTCCTTTCGGAAGTCCGATCTGTTCATTTTCTTCCGTAATTTCAACTTCTCCGAATTCCACAAAGTGGTTTCCGCCGCCGGAAGTTCCCATCTGTTTGATGGCTTTTCCTTTTAATCTTCTCAAAACCGGAATGAGATCGAAGGTATCTCTGTCGAAAATCTCGTGGTCGATGTGAGATTTGTGTATTTCGTACATTCCGAATTTGGTATGTTCGGCAAGGGCTTTTTCATATTTATCTCTTGCTCCTTCAAGATATGAAATGGGCGTATCCAAAATGCTGAGACTCATTCGGCAGCCAATATCCATCCCGACTCCGTAAGGAATTACGGCATTTTCTACCGCGAGAACGCCTCCGATCGGAAGTCCGTATCCGCTGTGTGCATCGGGCATCAAAGCTCCCTGTGTTGAAATTGGAAGCTTGAGCGCGGTGTATAATTGATTTTTTGCTTCATCTGAAATATTGTTTCCGAAAATATTGAATGTCGCCCGATGTGTATTGAGCATCCTCTTTTCAGTTTTCTTGGATGAAAGCAAAGCTTCAGCAATCTGTCCGAAGGTTAAATCTTTTTCAAAATTTTCGGGATTCACCAGAATATCTTTTAGAATAGATTTGACGTGATGGATATTTTTTGTGGCAAAGTTCCTTTTCATCACTTCCAAAGCGATGTTGACACTCTGGTTGTTTGGATAGCCTAATTTTAATATATCTTTTCCTTTAAGTTTTAAATTTCCCATTGTTTTTTGTTTTAATTGTCTTCCCAAATGACAAGGCATTTCTTATCCTGCCAAAATTTTTCTAATGTCATATTGGGATTTCCTGTTACTTTAATGGTAAGAGGACTAAGTCTTACACTGAGTTTATGAGATCTGCTTCCATACGTTCCTATGTCTACCATCTCATCACCCAAGAGTGTAAGATTTTTATTTTTTAAATATTTATAAATAGCAGGAATCTGTAAATCTGTTCCTCCCGTCATTTCCGCATGTGGATTCCGTAAGGCTTTGGCTGTATGAATAAGCTCTGATAAATCTTGTGGATGATTTTCGAAATGTTCTTCATAGCTTTTGTAATAGATGATTTCCAAAGCATCTTCCTGCGCTACAAATTCATTGTTTATAAAATATCCGATCTGCCAGTTTTCGCCATATTTACGGTTCCACTCCTGCTGCCGTTTCAGCTGTTGTTTTGTATTTCCTGCTTTTCCTATTTTTCTTTCTGCAACTTTCCAGGTCATCGTTTAATGTTGTTTTTTTGATGATTTTTCCGAAAAACTAAAATTCTCCGTCAGTAAACATTTCTGCGATCTCTTCTGCCGATATCCTGCAATGAAAATATTTTCTCATGTTAGTTTTCCTTTTGTATTTATCCCTCCATTTATTGGGTTTTCCATAAATGTTTTTTTGAATAATTCCTATTACTTTGTGCTGATTTAAATAGGAGTCTAATGCATTATATTCTCTTTCTAAATCCTCATCTAAAGGTTTATAGTGTGTAATCATATTCGGTTTTACTCTCAATACAAATCTCCACGGCTCGATGAATTCATAATATTCTTTAATCAGTTTTTTATTATGAGCGTAATATTCTCTTTTTACAAAATACTGCCTTTCGCGTTCCGTTAAACCAAATTTCGGATTGTTCCATTCCCAAGGAAGAACGTTTGCGGTTTTCTGTTCTTTTTCCACGTAAATTCTTCGTCCGAATTTTCTTTTCTTTTTTAGAAATTTTCGGGTGTCGGAGTATATTTCCGTATTGATTTTCTTTAAAAGGTTTTCGAAAAAATCGCCGTCTTTAGAACGCTTTACATCATCTCTTACGACAAAAAATCTCACAAATCCTTTCTGATAAGGTTTTTCCAGCGGAATGAGCGGAATATTTCTTCTTAATTTCCAGACTTCTTTATGACGTTTATATTTTTTAAGTATTTGTTTTTCTACATCTTTTCTTATGATTCTTTTTCTGCTCCTAAGAGTTCTTATCCGGGAATGCAGAAGGTTATCTTTTTCCATTAATTTAGCATTAGAAGTGAGGTTCAGAAATTTTATTTTCTAAACTTCATATTACATTTCGCCAGGCAAAATATTGGCTGACTTTATCTAAACCTCATAGGTTTTAAAAACCTATGAGGTTTCTTCAATGGATTTTCTAGCCCAG